>NZ_JBGLYH010000049.1:0-29955 GCF_041414475.1 Pseudodesulfovibrio karagichevae | reverse complement strand
GGCTGTGCGGGCTGGGGTGCCAGCAACGAAATGCTCAATCAGACGACCGGATATATGAGCCGACAAACGCGATCTTTTTAGCCTCATAGTCCCCCCTAATACGACGAGAGATCTATGTCAGCCCCAATAATTTTGGCCGGGGGAGAGGCGGCCGGTCAGATAGGCTTCGAGAATGGGGTCCACCGGGCCGCAGACGTTGTCCACGACCTTGACCCCCTTGCGCTTGAGGAATTCGAAGACCTCCTTCTCGATGCCCGCGCAGATGATGGTCTGGATGTTCTCGGCCATGACCAGCCGGTACATGGCCTCGGCGGACGGGGCCTCAAAGTTGATGATCCGCTCGCTCAGGGTGCCCATGGCGCTGGTCTCGCGGGTGATGGAGATGATCAGGACCTCAGGGGCGAGGTCGAACCGGGGGGACAACTCGTTGTCCATCAGGGGGATGAGGATGTTTTCCATGGGGGTCCGCCTATTCGATGCCGAAGTATTTCATCTTGCGCCACAGGGTGGAGCGGCCCCAGCCGAGCAGCTCGGCCGCCTTGGATTTGCGTCCTCCGGTCTTGACCAGGGCCTCCAGGATCATCTTGCGCTGCACGTCCTCCCAGCGCTCGGGCGGGGCCGCGCGGACCGCGCCCGTCTCCGTGGCCCTGGGCGGCAGGGACAGGTTCTCGGGCAGGTTCGGCCCGTGGAGCATGTAGCCAGGCAGGTGGCGCATGCGGACGACGTTGGTGTCGCAGAAGTTGACCGCGTATTCGATCAGGTTGCGCAGCTCCCGGATGTTGCCCGGAAACTCGTAGGAGCGCAGCAGGGTCTCCACGTTCTTGGAGAAGCGGTCCACCTTTTTGCCGTAGCGCACCTGGAACATTTTCAGGAAGTGGTCCTGGAGCAGAAGCAGGTCCTCGCCCCGCTCGCGCAGGGGCGGCAGGTGCAGCCGGATGACGTTCAGCCGGTAGAGCAGGTCGCGCCGAAACCGCTTGCGCCGGACCATGTCCTCCAGGTCGTAGTGGCTGGCCGCCATGATGCGCACGTCCGTGTGGACCACCTTGGTCGAGCCGATGGGCCGGACCGCGTGGTCGTCCATGTACGCCAGCAGCTTGGTCTGCAACGGCAGGGGCAGGTCCCCGATCTCGGTGATGAACAGCGTGCCGCCGTGGGCCATGCGCAACCGGCCGGGCTTGGCGTGGTCCGCGCCGGGCAGGGCGTTCTTGGCGTGGCCGAACAGCTCGGCCTCCAGCAGCGGCACGGGCAGCGCGCCGCAGTTGACCTTGACGAAGGGCCCGTCCCGGTCCGACTCCTTGTGGATCTCCTCGGCCAGCATGTCCTTGCCCGTGCCCGTTTCCCCGGTGATCAGCACCGGCGAATCCGTCTGGGCGATGGATGGGGTCATGGCGAAGATCTTGCGCACCTCCGGGCTGCGCCCGACCAGTTCGCCCAGGCCCGAGACCCCGCTGACGATCTCGTCAAGCACGTGCGCCGAAGCGGGCATCAATGTCTCGATGACCCCCCGGATGGATCCGTCTTCCGCCACCAGCGGGGCCAGCGTCAGGTGCACGCTGACCTTCTCCCGGTCTCGGTTGATGATGTTCGCCTCCAGGGTCCGCGTGCGCTTGTCCGTCCACCCGGCCAGCACCGGGCAGTTGCGCATGCAGTAGTCCGAGCGCAGCGCGTGCAGGCAGCGGATGCCCAGCACCTGGTCGCCCGTCACCCCGGTCAGGGACTCGTAGTTTTGGTTTACCGCCAGCAGCGTCCCGTCCCGGTCCATGATGGCCACGGCGAGCGGCAACACGTCCAGCAGGGCGGCAAGCCCCTGCTTGTTCGACAGACTCCGTATCAATGCGGCCGGGTCGGCTATGGCCATGGATTTCCCCTGTGTTGCACGTCGGTTCGCCAGAGCATGAACCATAATGAAACGGCCGGGCGATGACAAGCGGAGATGGTCGCGGTGGCGCGGAGGGCGTCCGCCGGGGCGGCGAGATTATAATTTCATCGGATGTCGGTCCGGTGGATATTGCGGAGTATGACCCCGTATGCGCTTTCCTTTTGGCTGGCCCTGGCACTTTGCGTCGTCTCTTCGGCGTACGCCGAGTCGCTCGTCGTGGCCTCGGACGAGTGGTGCCCCTACAACTGCGGGTCGGGCGACGAGCGCGAGGGGTACGCCGTGGACGTCCTGCGGGCGATCTTCGAACCGGCCGGGATAGCCGTCGACTACCGCATCATGGGCTGGGAGCGGGCCGTGGAAGAGGCCCGGCGCGGGCATGTCGAGGCGGTCATCGGCGCGACCACGGATGAGGCCGTCGGATTCGTCTTTCCCGACGAGCCCATCGGCGTGGACTTTTTCGCCTTTTACGTGAGGGCCGGTGATCCCTGGCGGTATGTCGCGCCCGATTCCCTTCGCGGGAAAAGTCTCGGGGTTCCGGCCGGGTATACCCTGGCGTCGGCCATAGAGAAGTACTCCGAGGATCCGAAGAACAAGCTGGATCTCTACAGGGCGGGCCGGGAGAGGCCCTCCGAGCACAACCTCCAGCTGCTGATGGAAGGGCGGCTGGACGTGGTCGGGGACGAGGCCCAGGTGGTCTGTTACCTCGCCCACTCCATGGGCCTGCTCAAGTCCATCGAGTATGCCGGGAACGACGGCGACCATGTGAAGCTGTACATCGCCTTTTCGCCCGCCGATACGCGTTCCGCCCGCCACGCCGCGCTCTTCGACGAGGGGATCAGGTCCTTGCGCGAGTCGGGGAGGCTCGCGGCCATCCTCGACCGCTACGGCCTGACCGACTGGCAGTAACCCTTCACTCACGCCTTTTCGAAAAAAGACGAGGCGCGGAGCAATGTGCTCCGCGCCTCGTTTTTGTCGTTCGTTCGGTTGCCCTAGTGGGCGTTCATTTCCTCGATGAGCTTGAGGAGCTGGCTGGACAGCCGGGCCAGTTCGTTGATGGCCTCGGCGGACTGGTTCATGCCCTCGGCGGTTTCCGTGGCGATGAGGTTGATGTCTTCCACGGCCCGGTTGATCTCCTCGGACGCGGCGGACTGCTCCTCGGCGGCGGTGGCGATGGACTGAACCTGGCCGGAGGTGTCGTCCGCGTAGTGGACGATGGACTCCAGGGCCTCGCCGGACCGGTTGGCCAGGTCGGTGGCCTGTTCCACGGCCTTGGCCGCGTGGTCCACGCTCTGGATGTTGGTGGCGGCCGCGGTCTGGATGACCTGGATGGCGTTGCCGACCTCCTTGGTGGCGTCCATGGTCTTCTCCGCGAGTTTGCGGACCTCGTCCGCGACCACGGCGAAGCCGCGACCGGCCTCGCCCGCGCGGGCGGCCTCGATGGCCGCGTTCAGCGCCAGCAGGTTGGTCTGGTCGGCGATGTCCTCAATGACGTTCATGATCTGGCCGATGTCCGTGGTCTGATTGCCGAGCTGGCCCATGGACTGCTTGAGGGTGGCGGTCAGGTCGTGGACCTCGCGGATGGCGTCGATGGCCTCGCGCACGATCTTGGCCCCTTCCTGGGCCTGGGTCCGCGCGTTGGACGCGGACTCGGCGGAGTTGGAGGAGTTGCGGGCCACTTCGAGGACCGTGGCGTTCATCTCTTCCATGGCCGTGGCGGTCTGGGTGGTGCGGTCGCGCTGGACGTCCGCGCCCCGGCTGACCTGTTCGGCCTGGGAGGAGAGCTCGTCGGCGGCCGAGGTGACCTGCTCGGCGATGAGGGAGGCCTCGCCCGCGATGCGCTGCATGGTGGTCAGCAGGGTGTTGGTTTTGGCCTCCTGGGCCTTGGCGTCCTCCATGGCCTTTTCGGCCACGACCTGGGCGCGTTCGGCCTCGTCCTTTTTCTGGGCGGCCTCGAACATCTTGGCCTTGAGGTTGCCGACCATGGTATGGATGGCTTCCTTGACCACGCCCAGTTCGGCGGCGAAGTTGCCTTCGGGCCGGGCCTCGATGTCGCCTTCGGCGACGGCCTTGGCATAGGTGCGGATGCGGAAGAGCGGCCCGACGATGATCAGCTTGACCAGCACCCAGACCAGGACGCCCACGGCCAGGAGCACGGCCACGGTTTCCAGGGCCGCGTAGAGCTCGGCCTTGGCCACGCTGGCGTTGACCTGGTCCAGGGGAGTCGAGATCTCGAACGCGCCGTGGATTTCGCCTTCCTTCCAGCCTTCTTTGATGCCGCCCACCGGGTCGCGGTCGCCCCTGTTGTCGCCGTGGCAGTAGAGGCATTCCTTGGTCAGGCGGATGGGGCGGAAATAGTGGATGGCGTTGTCTTCGATGATGACCTTCTCGTCCAGGTTCTCGGCCTTGAGCTCGGCCAGGATCTTCTCCTCAAAGGGCGTGGGCTTGTTGATCGGGTTGCGCGGCGCGACCTTGGGGACCCTGAAGTTGTATTGCAGCTTTTTGGCTTCCTGCTTGGCGATGTTGATGGCGGTGATGACCGGGATGGATTCGAGAAGCTTGTCCTGGGTGTCGAGCTGGTCGAAGGGCACGATGATGCCCATTTTGAGCTTCTTGGCCATCTCGTTCCGGGCGGCCTCGGCCATGAGAATGAGCGCGCGGCTCTGCTGGACGATGCCCTTCTCGGCGTCATCGCGGATCTGTATGGCCTGGTGGACCGACAGCACCACGGCGACGATGACCGGCCCGAGCAGAGCCAGGGCCAGCACTTTAACCTTCAAGCTCAAATTGGCGAACATTGAACCCCCAAGATATTTGAATGTCACGACAACAGCCGTATCGTCCGATTTCGTGCAATACTATACGAAAAAGGTGGAATCGGTATGAAAAAGAGTGATGAAACCGCCCGGCTTCGCGCATTCGGCAAATGGTCTTCGGCATCGGGCCCGGGGCATACGGCATGCCCCCCGACAGCGGCCCCCGCATCCCGCCCCCAAGGCGAGAATGCTAACTGATCACCGTGTTGCTGGCATGTATCCGAATTCCCATTAGCTGTCCATGGCCGTGAACCGGCCTCCGAACGGAAAAAGGGCCGCAACCTTGTCGGTCGCGGCCCTGTTTCATTCTGGTGCCGAAGAGACGACTCGGAAGTCCTGATTTTTCGACTGTACGGCAATAATTTGATTTTATTAGTCTATTCCTGCTCGACGTGTCCTTCCTGATTTATGGTTGACCTACCATTTTGGCCCGGCTTCAGCAACTGGGAGTTTCCTCAGATTTAAACGAAGGTAAAACTCTTCTTAAAAGTACCCACCACGTTTCTGAAAATCGAGTGCCCGCCTTATTTATCAAATAAGGCGGGCTCTTATCCTTGAATAATTTTCGGTGTTAAACGAAAGCATTCGTGAATTTTCGAAACCGTTTTACGCACACGCTAACAATACAACCGTGTTTAATTTTAGCTCATTAAAGTTAGATTGCATCTCGCATTGACTCAACTCGCCTATACTTTTGCCTCTCGTGTATTTGGGTCAATCTAGCACTCAGAAAACAGAGCTTCTGGTGATGAGTTCGTTCCTTTGGGTCACTTCACGATGGATTTAAGTTGGACATCTATGGAGTGGAGCCGCTGTTTCGATCCAAGCCGATTCCTGTCCACCGTGTAAGTTCAGTTTTTCTGGAGCGATTGCGCAGTCGCTGTATCAATTAAATTTATAGTGTTTATTGTTGCTGTATATGCTAGAATGAAACCAGTTGAATATTTTTTACTCTCAGGGGGACATCATGGCGGCTGTATTTTGGTTCGTATTGATAGGACTCGTTGCCGGCTGGCTGGCCGGGATGCTTATGAGAGGCGGATTCGGTCTCATCGGAGATATCGTCGTCGGTATTTTAGGGGCGGTGATAGGCGGATACGTCTTCGGGCTTCTTGGGATCAACTCGGGCGGACTGCTCGGGGCAATAGTCACAGCGACAGTCGGCGCGGTGATCCTGATTTTCATTTTGCGCCTGTTCAGGAGAGCCTGATCGTTGTACTCTAGGGTACCCGACGTTTAAGCTCCCACAGCCCTCCATACCCGCTTGTGAAACACGCCTAGCCGTTCCGTGCGTCCTTGCCGCGCCCACACGGCTCCACACCATGTAACATTACCCGTTGAGATTCTGGTTCCATTCGGACTCTTTGCTGTTTGCTCCCTCGCAGGAGCAATCGACGGGCGCCACCAAGATGGAAATCCTGGGAGAGGCGGTGGACGATGCCGCCATCACCGCCATGCCGAGAGGACGTTGTTCTGTCATCGTTCAACCGGCATCCAGAACAGCAAGGCCGGAAGCAATGCCGAGAAGGACCTGGCCGGAAAGCTCGTGGATGACACAGTATCAGCTCGGTAGAGACGCCTTGAGGAAGTATGCCTGGTTGGCTGGCGGAGGGAAGCCCGAGGGCAACGCCCCGGCATCCGACATGGTCTTATCAGGCGACAATTGGCGTCGGGCAAGGTATGAGGGGAAGAAGAAGGCAGGTTTATGAAAAAGAAAAAAGACACACCCGATTCCAAGCTGCAAAAGACTTCCCCCGTATCGAATGACAACACCGTTCTCGATTCGGGGCAATGGTCCGGATCGGCCTTTCCCATCGTGGGCATCGGTGCTTCGGCCGGAGGTCTGGCGGCCTTCGAAGCCTTTTTTTCCGGTATGCCTGCCGACGCCGATCCGGGGATGGCCTTCATCCTGGTGCAACATCTGGCTCCTGACCACAAAAGCCTGCTGACCGAGCTCATCCGCCGTTGCACCCGCATGGAGGTGTTCGAGGTGGAAGACGGCATGGAAGTCCGGCCCAACTGCATCTACATCATTCCGCCCAACCGCGACATGGCCTTTCTGCACGGCAGTCTGCACTTGATCGAACCCATCGCCCCACGGGGACAGCGGCTGCCCATTGACTATTTTTTCCGCTCCCAGGCTCAGAGCCTGCATGAATCGGCCATCGGCGTCGTGCTCTCCGGCACGGGCAGCGACGGCACCCTCGGCGTGCGGTCCATCAAGGGCGAAGGGGGCATGGTCATTGCCCAGACGCCCGAATCCTGCGAGCACGACGGCATGCCGCGCAGCGCCATTGCCACCGGCCTGGTGGATTACGAGCTGGTGCCGTCGGAGATGCCCGCCCGGATCATCGCCTATGCGAGCCATGCCTTTGGTCCGCCCCTCCGGACGGCGCCCACGCCCGTGACCGACAGTGCGTTGCGTAAAATATGCATCCTGCTGCGCGCCCAGACCGGGCACGATTTTTCCCAGTACAAACCGAGCACCATTCATCGCCGCATTGAACGCCGAATGGCCGTGCATCAGATCGACACGCTGGATGCGTACATTCAATACCTGCGGCAAACCCCGATGGAGGTGGAGGCCCTTTTCCGCGACCTGCTCATCGGCGTGACCCGTTTTTTCCGCGATGCCGATGTGTTCAAGGTGCTTGAAGAAAAAGTCATCCCGAAACTCTTTGCCGGGAAGTCCCCGAATTCCTCCATCCGAATCTGGTCGGCGGGATGCTCCACCGGAGAGGAGGCTTACTCCATCGCCATTCTCCTTCAGGAGTATATGGAAAAGACCAGACAAACATTCAAGGTGCAGGTCTTTGCCACAGACATGGACAGCCAGGCCATAGCCACGGCCCGAAGCGGGCTGTATCCGGCCAGCATCGCCACCGACATCACACCGCAACGGCTGGCACGGTTTTTCTCGGTTGAAGCCAATGGCGGCACCTACCGCATCCACAAAACGCTCCGCGACATACTGATCTTTTCGGAACAGGATGTGATCAAGGACCCGCCCTTCTCCAGGCTCGACTGCATCGTATGCCGCAACCTGCTCATCTACATGGGCGGGGAGTTGCAGAAAAAACTCATCCCGCTCTTCCATTACGCCTTGCGACCCGGCGGTTTCCTCTTTTTGGGCACATCGGAAACGGTGGGCGACTTTGGAGACCTGTTCACCGTCGTGGATCGCAAGTCGAAACTGTATCTGCGCAATGAAGCTGCGCGCGGCAGGCAGTCCGCGCCCATGGGCCGTTTCCTGCCGCCGCTGACGGTCCTTGACTCGTCCCCCCTCCGGCCGACAGGCGTAAAGGAGGCCGCCCCCGCTAAACTGCCGTTGCGCGAATTGACCGAACAGACGCTGCTGCATCGGTTCATCCCGGCGGGAGTGCTGGTCAACGCCCAGGGCGACATCCTCTACCTCCATGGGCGCACCGGCCAGTACCTGGAACCCGCGCAAGGCGAAGCGGGCACCAACAACATCCTCAAGATGGCGCGGGAGGGATTGCGCCGTGGGCTGAGCACGGCCCTGCACAAGGCGCGATCGTCCGGTGAAACCGTTCGCAGCCAGGCTTTGCGGGTCAAGACCAACGGGCCCTTCACTTCGGTCGACCTGACGGTCTGCCCGGTGGCGGCCGACCATGTCGGGTTTTCCGCCCCCCTTTATCTGGTGGTCTTGAGGCCGACGTCGCAAGCCGACCTCGGGTCGGTGCAAAAAGCCCATCTCCCGGACGTCGAGGATGGGGCAGAGAAACTGGCCAGAGAAAAGAATGAGGTCGCGACATTGCGGCAAGAGCTGTTGGCCAACGAGGAATATCTCCAAAGCACCATCGAGGAGCTGGAGACGTCCAACGAGGAACTCAACTCCTCCAACGAGGAAATGCAGTCCATCAATGAAGAACTGCAATCCTCGAACGAGGAGCTGGAAACCTCCAAGGAAGAGCTGCAATCCGTCAACGAGGAGTTGTCCACCGTCAATGCCGAGCTGCAGAACAAGCTGATCGATCTGTCTCAGGCCAACAACGACATGAGCAATCTGCTCTCCGGCACGGGCATCGCCACGATATTCGTGGATCACCAGCTGTGCATCATGCGCTTCACCCCGGCCGCCACCCGGATCATCAACCTGATCCCGATCGATATCGGGCGGCCCGTCGGCCACATCGTCTCCAAGATGGTGGGTTACGACAACCTGGTTGGAGACGTGCGGTCCGTATTGGAGACGCTGCTCCCCAAGGATCTGGAGGTACAGACGGCGGACGGCAAATGGTACACGATGCGTATCCAGCCCTATCGCACCCTCGAGAACGTGATCGAAGGGGCGGTCATCACCTTTGTCGACATAACCGAGATGAAGAAATCCCACGAGTTGCTGCGGGAGGCCCATGGCCAAATCCGTCTGGCGGTGGTTGCGCGGGATTCGCTGGACGCCATCGCCGTCCTGGACACGAAGGGAGATATCCTGTCCTGGAATCCCTCGGCTGAGCGTCTTTTCGGGTGGAGTGAAGAGGAGGCGCTGGCCATGGACATTCGGGATATGCTTCCGGAGGATATGCGGGCGCAGGAATTGGAGAACATCCGGCAGGTCGCGGCGGGCGTCATGCCGACGCCCTATGAGACGCGCCGCGTCCACAAGGACGGACAGACCTTGGAGGTATGGCTTTCGGCCAGCCCGTTGGCGGACGACGCGGGTCATGTCTATGCCATGGCAACCATACAACGGATGGCCCCGGGGAGGGACAGCACATGACAGACAAACTCAGACTTCAAGCCGAAGCTTTGATCCAGGCGACTGAATCCGCGGACAAATCCCCTCTTTCTCTCGAGGCGGCGCAGCAGGCGCTCCACGAGTTGCAGGTTCATCAGATCGAGCTGGAGTTGCAGAACGAGGAGTTGCGCCGGGCCCAGACGGAGCTGGATGCCGTACGGGCGCGCTACTTTGATCTCTATGACATGGCCCCGGTCGGGTATTGCACGGTCAGCGAAAAGGGACTGACCCTCGAGGCCAATCTCACCGCCGCGACACTGCTCGGCATGCTTCGTGGCGAAATGGTCGGACAGCCCTGGACCAGGTTTATCCACAAGGAGGACCAGGACATCTATTACCGGCACCGCAGAGAGCTCTTCAATAATACTTCGCCTACAGCGAGGGCGGAATGCGAATTGCGTCTGGTGAAAAAAGACGGGAGCGAGTTCTGGGCGCTTTTGACCGGCTCCATAGCTCCGGATGGCGAAGGAGCTCCCGTTTGCCGCATCGTGATACACGACATTACGGCGCGCAAACAGGAAGAACGGTTCCGGGAGGACGTGCAACGCATCATACATCACGACATCAAGGGGCCGCTCATCAGTTTATATTCCTTGGCGGAATTGTTCCTGGAGGGGAACGTGAACGCTGCCTTGATGGACATTTTCCCGCAAGTCGTTCTCGGCGTCCGGCAAGTGATCCGTCTCATTGATGCCGCCGAGCCCTTGCGCGAGATGGAAAGGGGGGAATACACGCCGGCGGAAACACTGCTCGAAGTCCATCCACTCCTTGAATCCGTGAAAGAATCCCTGGCGATATTGTCCACACAAAACAAGGTGTCCATCATCCTCCAGCCTTCGGCGGAGTGTGTTGCCGGAAGGGCGCGGATATGCGGAGAGGCCTTTCTCTTCGAAGACATGTTCGTGAATCTGGTGAAAAATGCCATCGAGGCCTCTCCCGGCGAGGGGAGCGTGACCATCGCCTGTCGAGTGGACCCCGAAGCGGTGCACGTTGCCATCCACAATGCCGGTGCGGTGCCTGAATCAATCCGGGACCGGTTCTTCGAGAAATACGCCACTGCGGGCAAGCGGTTCGGCACGGGGCTGGGGACCTACAGCGCCAGGCTCATCGCCGAGGCGCATGGCGGCCATATCGAGCTCGCCACATTCGAGGCCGACGGGACCACTGTCAGCATCTCGCTCCCCCGCTGCGACGTCCGGTAGCGTTCCCTCAGTCCGGCCCGCCGGAAGCCCTTGTATCTGAAATAGGAATACGACGCCCTTTGCCCCAAGGGTAAAGCCTCATGGAGGTCTCTTCGAGTCGGATCGAGGCTTGTCGAGACTCGGTTCCATCTCTCGTGCCGGGTGTCCTGACCGCTGAAAGGGTGGGGGGATGACGGTTGCCGATCTGGAGCGAGGCTCTCCCCCCCGTTGCCAGGTTGTTCTACCAACACTCTGGGGCATCGGATCGAAACAATCCACATCGAATGGGATCGGCAACTCGCCAATTGCTCATGGCAAGTCTGGTTGATTTTATTATTGCTCCGCATCAACTGTTTTATGAAAATATGCAGTGACAATTCCAGGTCATGGAGTACTATGTAAATACTCACTGGCCTTTGTGTCTGCGTTTAAAATGGTGGGAATTCAATTTACAGTTTCAACCGTGCACATTGATTGAACATGATAATTGAATTGTAAATACGATGTTGCGGCAGGAGCCCAAACAATGGATATCAAAACATTCGAATCACCCGCACCCGAGGTCTGCGCCAGCAAGATTTTCGAAGCCTGCGGCGCAAAGTTCGATACGGACGTCGTTACCGATCTTTGGCAAAAAATCAGGCGGCATCAGTGGGTCCTGTCCGAAAGATTGAACCGGGATGTCGGCTTCAAGATCGCCTGCAACGATTTTGTCGAGAATATCGGTACGGACAAGGAACTCGCCACGCACAACCAGGAAAAACTGCTGGTGCAAATGGGCGCACAGGCCATCACCCGAGACATATGGGACACCATCTCCGACACCCAGCCACCCAAGAAGCTGATACAAAAGAAGATCATTCTCCCTCTGGTTGAGGAGGAACTCTCTCGGAAACATGGCGTCATTCCACCCAAAACCATCATTTTCTTCGGCCCTCCCGGCACGGGCAAAACCCATTTCGTCAAGGCCATGGCCGGGAGGCTGGCGTGGTGGTACGTGGAAATCATGCCGAGCATGCTCATGGTCGACGGAGTGGACAAAATCGGCGCCCACCTGCGCAGTGTGATGGAGAAGGCGCGAGACCTGGAAGAAGTCGTCATATTCATAGACGAATTCGAAGAACTTGCAGGCAATCGGGATAGAGCCAATCGCATAGACAGGTCCATCACCAATGAGTTTCTCAAGCAGGTCCCGCTTATCAAAAGCCATACCAGCAAGTTGCTGCTCGTCTGCGCGACCAACTACATCCGCCAACTGGACGCCGCCCTGCTGCGGCCTGGGCGATTTGATTGCATCATCCCGGTCGGGACTCTCGACGAGAGCGGAAGAGAAACCATTCTGAAATATTTCTTGTCCAAGATGAACGTAGGCGCCATCGATTTGGCGCGTATCATCGCCTTGACGGGAAAATACACCCCGGCCGACATCGAATACCTCTTTCAGACCATAGCCCAGCACGCCTTTGAAGAAGAATGCGAAAGCGGGAGCAACGTTCCGGTGACAACGGACGCCATCGTCCAGGCCATTGCAACCTTCACCCCCTCACTGACGGAGGGCGCGATCGAGGAGTTCAAAGAAGACATCATCAAATACTCACGCGCTTGATCCGCGCGGGTTTCCGCGAGCAGATTCCGCCATCACTCCGGCCGCCGGACTTCGGCAAAATGTCAACGCAACAAGGAGAGCATATGAGCACTCAATTATCATTCACCAAGCAGGAGCAGGGAGCCCGTAGTCGGTTCCGCGAGTTGCTGACCCAGGCCGAATCAACGGAAGACGTGAAGAAATTCTTCTATCAGACGGTGCGGGATCTACTCGTGGACGTCTGCGACTCGCTGCCCGTTTTCAACATTCCAGATGTGCAACTCGACTTGAGTCGGGGCGAGGGCTACTCGCTCTCGTACCGCCTGATGGACGAGGCGGACCTGAGCAACCTGATGCACGGTTCCGACCTGGATGACATCCTGAGGCGCTTGTCGAAAAACGCATGGAACCGTTACCACCAATTGGAAAAGAATCCGGCCAAGAGCGAACAGAAAATCTTTCCCATTCCGGGCAGTTGATCGGTCCATACGCAGGGGGCTCCGTGCCCCCTGTTTTCTCACACACCCATGATGCGCCGGGACACCCGGGTGAAATGCAAGCCTTGAATCGCAAGCTCGACCACGGCGGACAGGGCTTTCGGCTTGGTCAGCAGCGTCCTCAGCACCAGCTTCCAGTAGAGGATGCGGGCAGGTGAGGCGATGCCGACAGCCCACATGCTTTTCAAGAAGGCTTGAACATCCGTCCGGACCATTTTTCCCCGTGCCGTGGGTGCGTAGGAAGAGAGAAACGTGCTGATCCGGTCATAATATTTCCTTGGAGAGTACAGCTCTCCCACAAGTTTCTTGTATCCATCCAGCAGGGCTTCACCTCCCATGCGAGGATCGAAGTTCAGGCAGGCATCGGTATTCTCTCCACTCAATTCACCAAGCAGTCTCCCTTCGGATTTGAGCCGAGTCCATAATCTCGTATGCGGCATCGCGTTAAGAACCCCGATCATGGCCGTCACGACCCCGATCTCCTGAATGAATCTGAGTTGCTGCCCGAAAATCGACGAGGTGTCGTTGTCGAAGCCCACGATGAAACCACCCATCACCTGCATGCCGTGTTGGTGAATATCCCGAATCGCCGAGCTGAAATCGGTGGTGACGTTCTGTTTTTTCCCGCATTCGACCAGGCTTTCCGTGGAGGGCGTTTCAATGCCGATGAAAACCTTGTGGAAGTTCGCCGCACTCATCATTTCCATGAGTTCAATGTCCCGCGCCAGATTTATACTGGCCTCGGTCATGAGCTTGAAGGGGTAACCGTGCAGTCTCTGCCATTCGGCGAGCCTGGGCAGAAACTCCTTCACCCGGGCTATGTTCCCGATGAAGTTGTCGTCCACGATAAAGACGGACTCCCTCCATCCGGCATCATACAGACTTTGGATCTCCCGCATCATCTGATCGGGATTTTTTACACGAGGGCGCCGTCCGTTCATGGCCACGATGTCGCAAAATTCGCAATCAAAGGGGCAGCCGCGGGAATACTGCACCGACATGGAGATATAATCCTTCATTCTCAACAGGTTCCAGGCTGGGAGCGGCGTTGAGTCCAAATCGGGGTGCTCAGAAGACATATACTGTTTCTTTGCCGCTCCCCGTTCGAAGTCATGCAGAAATTCGGGCATGACGGTTTCGGCTTCGCCGACGATGAAATGATCCGCATCGGGAAACTGCTCCAGATGTGACCTGAAGGCCGGACCTCCCGCGATCACGATTTTGTCGGCTTCCCTGGCGCGTTTCATGATTTTCCTCGCGCTGGGAAGCTGCACCATCATGGCGCTGATCAGGACCACGTCCGCCCATTCGAGATCGGCGTTGCCCAAAGGGGCGACATTCGTGTCCACCAGGCGTTTTTCCCATTTCACTGGAAGCATGGCGGCCACGGTGAGCAAGCCGAGCGGAGGAAAGGCCGCCTTTTTGGAGACAAAGGACAGTATACTCTTGAAACTCCAAAACGTATCCGGATAAGCAGGATAGACAAGAAGAGCGTTCATAATTTTCACCTCATACTTACAATACCCCTTTCAGCGTAATTCACAATCATATTTATATTATTCTTTGGCATCGAGATTATATTTGTGCAGATACTGAGAATTTACGAATCAATACTTGCCGTTGCATCATTTTTTTGAGTCAAATGAAGATATTTGCAATAGTTATACTATCTGCGACCGCAAATTTGCGCTATTAATTAAACTACTCGGACACTCGCGCCTTCCCGGACGTGCTTATTCGTCAAGACGTCCCGGCCGGTAGGAATTCCTTCCATGTCCGTACCAAACCTTCACCGAAAATTGACCAGTCCGTGAAAGCGGTTTCGCAGGTCCTCCCACCGGCGAGCCCTGTTTCAATCCGTACGACCCCGCCACTGTTTCGGCGGCAGGAGATATCGATATGGGCATGAGCCACAAGGACATGGGCGACAGGCTTTCCGAAGTCTGGTCTCGCCTGCGCGAATCAGTCCGGGGCACGAAGAGGGTGGAAGAGGAGCCGTCCCTGCGCTCGACACTGTTCAACGCCGATCAGATGGAGCAGCACGGCAAGATTCTTGCGGAGTCGCACAAGCTGACGGCAAGGCGCTTCAGGGACCGTCTGCTAGCTCGGCTGGCTGAAAACCGGGCCGTGCTGTTCGATGCACATACGCAACTCACCGAGGACGTGAAGACGGGCCGCCGGATTTCTCCTGCCGGGGAATGGCTGCTGGACAATTTTTATGTGATAGAGGAACAGATCCGCACTGCCGGGCTTCACCTACCCAAGGGCTACAGCCGGGAGCTTCCGCGCCTGGCCTGCGGCTCTTCGGCCGGCCTCCCGAGGGTGTACGACCTCGCCCTGGAAAGCATTTTCCACAGTGACGGACAGGTGGCCCCGGAGAGCCTGAGAAGCATCGTGGTGGCCTATCAGTCCGTGGTCCCGCTGAACTTGGGCGAACTCTGGGCCATTCCGATCATGCTGCGCCTGGCGCTCATCGAGAATCTGCGCCGGGTGGCCGTCCGCATCGCCCGCTATAGAGCTGACCGCAACCGCGCCGAATTCTGGGCCGACCAGATGACCAGAGTTGCCGCCAAACAACCGCAAGACCTGATCCTGACCATAGCCGACATGGCCCGTTCCAATCCGCCCCTGGCGAGCTCGTTCGTGGCCGAAATTTCGCGCCGTCTGCACGGCAAGGGCCCGGCCCTGGCCCTGCCGTTGACCTGGATCGAGCAGCAGTTGTCCGAAACCGGCCTGACCATAGAGCAGTTGGTGTACCGGGAAAACCAGCAACAATCCGCCGACCAGGCCTCCATGAGCAACAGCATCGGCAGCCTGCGTTTCCTCGGCGTAATGGACTGGAGCGAATTCGTCGAGTCCACGAGTCTTGTCGAGAAGGCTTTGGGCGAGGATCCGGCCAAAGCATATGGCGCCATGGATTTTGCCACGCGTGATCGCTATCGCCATGTGGTGGAGCGGATGGCCAGGAGGAGCCCTTTATCAGAGGTTGAGGTCGCGCACAGGGCCATCCACTTGGCCCGGGAGGGCGCAACCGTTCATGGCGAATACTCCCTCACAGCCCATGTCGGATACTATCTCATCGACAAGGGCTTTGGCCGACTTACTCAATATGCGCAAGCGCACAACTCGTTTGCCGAGCGCCTGTGCGTGCCGGGCAGCCGGTTCCCCCTGCTGCTTTATGGCGGCGGCATCCTGCTCTTGTCGATACTCTTGGCCGGAGGTTTGGCGGTCAGGGCGCAGGCCGATGGCCTGCACGGGTATGGGCTGGCTCTGATGTGCCTGCTCCTGCTTGTCTGCACCAGCCATTTGGCGGTGGCCCTGGCGAACTGGGCGGCATCCCTGCTGACCACGCCGCACGTCTTGCCGCGCCTGGATTTCTCCAAGGGCATTCCGCAGGACCAGCGTACCCTGGTCGTCATTCCGACCATGATTACCAATGCCCCGGCCATCGAAGGCCTAGCCAAGGCCCTGGAAGTCCGCTTTCTGGCCAATAGAGACAAATACCTGCATTTCGGACTCCTTACGGATTTCAGCGATGCGGCCCAGGAGACACTGCCCGGCGATGCTTCCCTGCTGCTTCTGGCCCAACAGGGCATAGAGGGGCTGAACAGACGATACCCCAGCGCGACGGGCGACACTTTCTACCTGTTCCACCGGCCGCGCAGCTTCAACTCCCAAGAGCGAACCTGGATGGGTTATGAGCGCAAGCGTGGCAAGCTGGCGTGTTTGAACGGTCTGTTGCGCGACGGCCTGTCAGCGCCTTTTTCCCTCATTGTCGGCGATGCAAGCGTGCTTCGCGGAGCGAAATACGTCATCACCCTGGACACCGACACCCAGTTGCCCCGTGATAGTGCCCGGCAATTGGTGGGTGCCATGGCGCATCCGCTGAATCGTCCCCGCTACGACGAACATGCCCGGCGGGTGATCGGCGGCTACGGGATTCTCCAACCGCGCGTGACCACCAGCCTGTCCGGGACCAACCGGTCCCGATATGCGCGCATGTGCGCCAGCGAAGTCGGCATCGACCCATACACCCGGGCGGTCTCCGACGTATACCAGGACCTGTTCGGCGAGGGCTCGTTCATCGGCAAAGGCATCTACGAGGTCGAGGCCTTCGAGCGCATCCTTGGCGCGTGTTTTCCGGAGAACCGCATCTTGAGCCATGATCTCCTGGAAGGTTGCTATGCCCGGGCCGGACTTCTGAGCGACGTGCAGTTGTTCGAGGATTATCCCTCCAGCTACGGCGAGGATGTGAAACGCAGAACGCGCTGGATTCGCGGCGATTGGCAGATCGCACGGTGGCTGTTACCCGGCGCTCCCGGCGCCGACGGCTCGCGCCGGAAAAACCCGCTCTCGCTCCTGTCGCGGTGGAAGATCCTGGACAACCTGCGGCGCAGTCTGACCGCCCTTGCGCTGATCCTGCTCCTGTTGGCGGGATGGAGTGTTCCGGCTTCCGCCTGGTTCTGGACCCTGGTCGTATGCGGCATCATTTTGCTGCCGTCGGTCATCGCTGCGGTGTTGAACGCACTGCAAAAACCCGTGAACCTGTCCCTGGGGCAGCACCTCGTCACCGCAATGGAGCTACTGCCCAAACATTTCGCCCAGGCATTTTTTGCCCTGGTCTGCCTGCCCCATGAGGCCTTCTACAGCCTGAAAGCCGTGGCAGGCACCACCTGGCGGATGCTTATCACGCATCGGGGACTCCTTGAATGGGAGCCGTCGGGCGGGGAGTGGAGCAAGAACCGCATTGACCTCGTTGGCTCGTACCGGAACATGTGGTTCGGACCGTTCCTCGCCATGGCCACGGCCTTCGCCCTTGGTGCGGCCAACCCGCCTGCGTTGCTCGCGGCCGGGCCGGTGTTGAGCCTCTGGTTTCTCTCCCCGGTCCTGGCCTGGTGGCTCGGTCTTCCGCTTACCCGCCGCCAGGAACGGCTCACGGAAGGCCAGACCCTGTTCCTACGCAGAATAGCCCGCAAGACCTGGCGTTTCTTCGAGACCTTTGTCGGCCCGGAGGACAACTACCTGCCGCCGGACAACTTCCAGGAACGGCCCGAAGCCGTCATCGCGCACCGCACCTCGCCCACGAACATGGGCCTGGCCCTCCTGGCCAATCTTTCCGCGTTCGATTTCGGCTTCATCTCTTGCGGACAACTGATGGAGCGTACCTCGCGGGCTCTGGAAAGCATGGAGCGGATGGACCGGTACGAGGGCCATTTCTTCAACTGGTACGACACCCGCACCTTGCAGCCGCTTGCGCCGCGCTATATCTCCTCAGTCGATTCCGGGAATCTGGCGGGGCATCTCCTGACCCTGCGGGCGGGGCTGTTCGCACTGACCGAGGACCATATCCTTTCTCCCCGGCTGTTTGAAAGCCTGGGCGACATCCTGGATATCGCCCAGGACGACCTGTCTGGCGACCTGCCAACCGCTGCCGCGTCACGGATGGACGCGTTGCGCCGGGATGTGGCCGAGGCCGCGCTTAATCCGCCCGTCACCTTGAGCGCCACGCGGCTGTGCATCGAGAGGCTGACGAAATCGGTAGCGGCAGTGGCCGACAGCCGGGATTTCCAAACCGTCGCCCCCGAAAACTCATTCCGCTGGTGGCTCCAGGCCTTTGCCGGGCAATGCAGGGACGCCCTTGCCGAACTGGACCTGCTGACTCCGTGGGCGGCGTCTCCCCGCGAATTCCCCGAAGAATTGGCTTTTTTGGACGAGATTCCGACGTTGGGCGGCTTGGCAGTGCTGGAAACCCGGTTCGGGTCCGCCGCAACAGCGGCGCAGGCAGCGGAAATGCGGGACATGATCAGTGCTGCCTGCAGGCAGGCCAAATCCAGAATGGGACGCCTGAACGCGCTCGCCCGGCATTGTGACACCCTGGCCCGGATGGATTACGGATTTCTGTATGACAAGACGCGGCACCTGCTGGCCATCGGCTACAATGTGGACGAACGTCGCAGGGACCAGAGCTTCTACGATCTGCTGGCCTCGGAGGCGCGGTTCGCCACCTTTGTGGCCATCGCCCAGGGGCAGTTGCCGCAGGAGAGCTGGTTCGCCTTCGGGCGGTTGCTCACCTCCGCCGGAGGAGAACCGATTCTGCTCTCCTGGAGCGGTTCCATGTTCGAATACCTGATGCCCACCCTGGTCATGCCCAGTTATGCGAACACGCTGCTTGACCAGACCTGCAAGGCGGCAGTGGCCCGGCAGATCGACTACGGCCGCAAAAACGGTGTACCCTGGGGAATCTCCGAATGCGGCTACTACGCCATTGACGCGCACCGGAACTACCAGTACCGCGCTTTTGGCGTGCCCGGCCTGGGGCTCAAGCGCGGCCTGGCCGAAGATCTTGTCATCGCGCCTTATGCCACGGCTCTGGCGCTTCTTGTTGCCCCGGAGAAGGCCTGCAAGAATCTGGAGCGCCTGGCGAAAGAGGGGCTCGAAGCCCGCTATGGCTTGTACGAGGCTGTCGACTACACACCGTCTCGTCTGCCGCGCGGCCAGAAAAGCGCCGTGGTCCGGTCCTTCATGGCCCACCACCAGGGCATGACTCTCCTGGCCCTGGCCGGGACACTGCTTGAGGGTCTGATGCAGCGGCGTTTCGAATCCGACGTCCGGTTCCTGGCCACACTTCCCCTGCTTCAGGAGCGCATCCCCCAATCGGCGGCTTTTCTCGCTCACACCACGGAACTTGCCGAGCATCACCAGGCGGCCGGGGCCGCAGCCACGCCCATGCGTGTCTACGACACTCCCGACACGCCGAGCCCGGAGGTGCAGCTGCTCTCCAATGGCCGTTACCATGTCATGGTCACCAACGCCGGCGGCGGTTACAGCCGCTGGGGTGACATCGCCGTGACCCGCTGGCGCGAGGACCCCACCCGCGATAACTGGGGGACATTCTGTTACCTGCGCGACGTGGACAGTCGTGAATACTGGACCACCACCCATCAGCCGACGCTCAGGCGCTCGAATCATTTCGGGGCGATCTTCTCTGAAGGCAAGGCCGAATTCCAGTGCCGCGAGCAGAACTATGACGCGCATACCGAGATCGCCGTCTCGCCCGAGGACGACATCGAGTTGCGCCGCCTGCGCATCACCAACCGCGCCCGCACGCGCCGGGCCATCGACGTGACCAGCTACACGGAAGTGGTTCTGGCGCCGCAGGCGTCGGACGCCCTGCATCCGGCCTTCAGCAATCTCTTCGTGCAGACCGAGATCCTCTCCGGGAACCGGGCCATCCTCTGTACCCGCAGGCCCCGCTCTCAGGATGAAAATCCGCCGTTCATGCTACATCTGATGGCCGTACGCGGCACCGGGGGCACGGGCGCCTCCTGCGAGACCGACCGCATGCGCTTCATCGGCCGCGGCAATACCACCGCCGCCCCTCTGGCGCTGCAAGCGGATGGCGACGGGTATGCGGACTCGCTCTCGAACAGTGAAGGGACGGTGCTCGACCCCATTGCCGCCATCCGTCAACGCGTCACCCTCGATCCGGGCGAGTCCGTGATCGTCGATATGATCTTCGGCATTTCGGAAACCCGCGAAGGGGCCCTTGGCCTGATGGAAAAATATCAGGACCAGCGCATGGCCGACCGCGTCTTCGACCTGGCCTGGACCCACAGCCAGGTCCAGCTGCGCCAGTTGAACGCCACGGAGGCCGAGGCGCAGCTCTATGGGAGGCTGGCCGGTTCGATCCTGTACGCCAATTCCGCGCTCCGGGCCGAAGCGGAAGTACTCATCAAAAATGCCCGTGGGCAATCCGGACTCTGGGGCTACTCCATTTCCGGGGACCTGCCCATCGTGCTGTTGCAGATCGAGGACGCGGCCAACATCGAGTTGGTGCGCCAGCTGGTGCAGGCCCACGCCTACTGGCAGCTCAAGGGACTGGCGGTGGACCTGGTGATCTGGAATGAGGACCATGCCGGATACCGGCAGATTCTCCACGACCAGATCATGGGGCTCATCGCCGGAGGCCCCACGGCAAACCAGGCGGACCGGCCCGGGGGAATATTCGTCCGGCCCGTGGACCGCATAGCGGAGGAGGATCGCATCCTGTTCAAGGCCGTGGCCCGAGCCGCCATCTCCGACGCCCGGGGGACCTTGGCGGAACAAATCGGCGGTCACGGCCTCGCGGGGACAACGATGCCTCGACTCGTCCCGACACGCCCCTTGCGTGCGGCCCCCCCCGCCGTTGCACCGCTGCCGCGAGAGGACCTGAGCTTCTCCAACGGCCTGGGCGGCTTTACACCGGACGGCAGGGAATACGTCATCACCACGGCCCAGGGACAACGGACGCCCACACCATGGATCAACGTGCTGGCCAACTCGGATTTCGGTACCGTTATCTCCGAAAGCGGCATGGGCTGCACCTGGAGCGAGAACGCCCATGAATTTCGCCTGACCCCTTGGAGCAACGATCCGGTCAGCGATTCGCGGGGGGAGGCCTTTTATATCCGTGACGAGGAGCGGGGCCATTTCTGGTCGCCCACGCCGTTGCCCTGCCGCGGGACCACGCCCTATGTCACCCGTCACGGCTTCGGATACAGTGTCTTCGAGCACGCCGAGCGCGGCGTCGTTAGTGAGCTGTGGGTCTACGTGGCTCTTGAAGACGCCGTCAAATTCGCTGTGCTGAAAGTCCGCAACGAGTCGGACAGAGCGCGCAGGCTTTCGGCCATCGGCTATGCCGAATGGGTGCTGGGAGATTTGCGCAGCAAGACCGCCGAACACGTGGTCACTGAAATCGATCTGAACAGTGGGGCTCTTTTTGCCCGCAACTCTTACAACACCGAATTCAGCGGCCGGACGGCCTTCTTCGATGTTGACGAAACCACGCGCACCGTGAGCGGCGACCGTGCGGAATTCATAGGCCGGGGGGGCACGTTGGAGGCCCCTGCCGCCATGACGCGCACCCGGCTTTCCGGCAGGGTGGGAGCCGCCCTTGATCCCTGTGCAGCCATTCAAGTGGCTTTTGACCTGGAGGCCGGGCAGGAGCGAGAGATCGTCTTCCGGCTCGGCATGGGGCGCGACGTCGCCGACGCCAGGAGCCTGGTTGAGCGCTACCGTGGACCGAGCGCCGCGCGCATGGCTTTGGACAAAGTCTGGCAGCACTGGACGCACACCCTTGGGGCAGTGCATGTTGAGACCCCGGACCATGCGTTCAATTTACTGGCGAACGGTTGGATCCTGTATCAGACCTTGTCCTGTCGCCTCTGGGCGCGTTGCGCAACCTATCAATCCGGCGGCGCGTTCGGCTTTCGCGACCAGCTGCAGGATGTCATGGCCCTCATCCACGCCCGGCCGGAGCTCGTGCGTGAGCATTTGCTGCGCAGCGCCAGCCGTCAGTTCAAGGAAGGGGACGTGCAGCATTGGTGGCATCCTCCGACGGGCCGGGGCGTGCGCACTAATTGCTCCGACGACTATCTCTGGCTGCCGTACGCCGTGACCCGCTATGTGCGCGCCACCGGAGACACCGGCGTGCTGCACGAACCCGTGGGTTTCCTGCAAGGCCGGAGGTTGATGGCGGACGAGGACTCCTACTATGACCTGCCGGGACAATCCGAAGAGATGGCCAGCCTGTACGAGCATTGCACCAGGGCTATCGAGCACGGCCTTCGCTACGGCGTACACGATCTGCCGCTCATGGGGTCAGGCGATTGGAACGACGGCATGGACCTTGTGGGTCGGGACGGCAGGGGCGAGAGCGTGTGGTTGGGCTTCTTCCTTTTCGACGTACTCAACGAGTTTGCCGCAATTGCTCGTTCCCATGGCGACGCCCTTTTTGCCGAACGCTGCGACACCGAGGCCGCGGAACTGCGCGGCAGTATCGAGGCCAATGGCTGGGACGGCGAGTGGTATCGCCGCGCCTTCTTCGACGATGGCGCGCCGCTCGGTTCCTCGACAAACCCCGAGTGCCGGATCGACTCCATTGCCCAAAGCTGGTCCGTGCTCTCCGGGGCCGGAGAGTCGGAACGTTCACGCCAAGCCATGGAGGCTGTGGACCAGCGCCTGGTCCGCCGCGAGCAAGGGCTGGTGCAGTTGCTGGATCCTCCTTTCGACTCCTCCCCGCTCAATCCCGGCTACATCAAAGGCTATGCTCCAGGGATACGGGAAAACGGGGGCCAGTACACGCACGCAGCCGTCTGGGCGGCCATGGCCTTTGCTCGGCTGGGTGACAATCGTCGTGCCTGGGAACTGTTCGGCATCATCAACCCCTTGAACCATGCACGCACGGCCAAACAGGCCTCGGTTTACAAGGTCGAACCCTACGTCATGGCGGCGGATGTCTACGCGGTATCCCCCCATGTCGGCCGGGGCGGATGGACTTGGTACACCGGCTCTGGGGCCTGGATGTATCGGTTGATGCTGGAATCGCTTCTCGGCCTCAGCCTTGAGGTGGACCGACTGCATTTCTCCCCCTGTTTACCGCCAGAATGGAAGGAATTCACTCTGCATTACCGCTATCGGGAAACGGTATTCCACATCCAGGTTGTGCAGGTCTTGGAAGAGAAGGAAGAGTTGAGCGTGAGCCTGGACCGCATCCAGCAGCAGGATGGCTGCATTCCCCTGACGGATGATCGCAAGGAGCACTGGGCCGAGGTGCGGGTGCCGATTTCAGGGGCAGGCACGCCGACGGCAGAGTCTTCCATGAATGGGGGAAGCCCCGAACAACCGCCGGATGCCGACCTGTAGCCATGGGAGTAATCCCACTGCTCCTAGAGTCCTTTC
Organism: Pseudodesulfovibrio karagichevae; assembly: GCF_041414475.1. NCBI lineage: Bacteria > Pseudomonadati > Thermodesulfobacteriota > Desulfovibrionia > Desulfovibrionales > Desulfovibrionaceae > Pseudodesulfovibrio > Pseudodesulfovibrio karagichevae. Next base: position 6,522 of record NZ_JBGLYH010000049.1, on the reverse strand, counting down.
GGTAGGGTCAACCGTACCACAATCCGCATAAACAGGATGAGCAGGACGCCGCCGATATATTAACCGACCACGAGCTGCCAGGAAAGGAAAAGCCCGATGATGATACCGAGTTCCACAACCAGATGAGTGCAGGCCAGCAGGCACGCTAGGGCGGGCACCAGACCAGCACCTTTCGCAAAGAGTGAAGGCGTGGCGGACAGGGCGGCAAAGCTGCACGAACTGGAAATGGAGCCGAAGATCGTACCCAGGCGCACACTGGACGCCGAGGTCTCGCCCATGCCCTGTTTCATCCGTTTGCGGGTCACATAGACCTGAATCACGCTGCTTGTCAGATATCCAAGTCCGAAATACCCCAAAAGCCATCCAGAACAGTCCGAGGCTTGTCATGGCAGCATCATGCCGCAAAGTCAAAAAGACAGCATACCATTTGTTCAAAGGGGCTGTGCCAGGTCACTAGCCCCTTTTTGTTGGCTGACACTTGAGCAGCTATTGTTTGTCCATGGGTTGATCGCAGCAGACGAGTTCGCCTTCGCCACCTTTCTTCACTTCAATCACTGCACCACAGACGGCACATTTATAGGCTTCTCATTATTTAAATGATTATGACCGATCCTGGCAGGGACCGATATACTTTTTCTTGTTCTCAACCGACACAAGCACCGGCGCGGAAGACAGAGGAGAAAGCCGAGACCCCTGGGAGAAATGACATATCATTCCCATCCCGGCTCCTGATCAAATTCCACTAGCGGAGTTTGCCCTAGTTGCCCGCGGCCTCTTCGATCTCGCCCACTTCGGCCTGAATCTTTCCGGCAAGCTTCTCCGCCTTGCCCTTGATCTGCATCTCGTGGTTGTCGATGGCCTTGCCGATGACTTCCTTCACCTTGCCGGAAGCCTGGTGCAGCTTGCCTTCAACTTTATCTTTCGTGCTCGATTTCATGATTTTCTCCTGTCGTTTACAGATGATGGCGCCGTCTACAATCTGCCGGTCAGCAGCAGGACGACGAGGATGAGCGCGATGAGGCCCAGCCCGCCGCTGGGGCCATAGCCCCAGGAGCGGCTGTGCGACCAGACAGGGATGATTCCCAACAATGCAAGCACCAAAATGATGAGGACTATCAATCCAAGAGACATGATCTCTCCTTTGTTAAAATGTTGGCGGGAATGGGCGGTGGAGGACTCGGGCGTCATCCCGATCAACCTCCGCCGCCTTTACCGGCCGAGCCCATGAGAATCTGGAACAACATGACCATCCACCCATCTTCCTGCGACGCCGACCCGTTGGGGGAAGGGTCGGTGGGCTGCCGTTCGGCCTGCTCCTGATTCTCTTGCTCCAGGGCGTTTCAGCTGATCTTGATGTTGTTGACCACATCCTTCACGCCATGCACTTCACTCACGTACTTCTCAGCCAGGTCCTTTTCGGCACCATTTTTGGCCGTGCCGCTCAGGGTGACGATGCCGTCCTTGGTCGTGACGGTGGTGTTCAGGGCGCTGGTCGAGCGATGGTACAACAGGGTGCCCTTGACCATGGCGGTGATGGACGCATCATCAATGGAGTCGCCGACGGCTTCCATCTTGTCGGCGCCCTTGGACGTTTCCTTGGCTTCACCGGCCACAGTCATCTCGTTGATGACCCTTTTGACGCCTTCGACGTCCCCGGCATACTCGGTGGTCAGGTCCTTCTGGGCCAGGCTCTCGGCCTTGCCGCGCAGGGTGACGACGCCCTTTTCGCTGGTGACGTTGGTCCCGACGGCATTCACGTTCTTACTGAACAGAAGGTTGAACTTGACCTTGGTGATGAGCCACGCGTCCGAACCGGGAGCCGGGGTCTTGTCCTTCATGATCAGCTGGTTATCCACGCTTTTCACGCCGGGCAGGCCTGCAACGGTGTCATTGGCCAGGGAGCTGTGGGATTCCTCGCCAACGGTTCCGGTCAGCGTCACGGCGCCGTCATTGGACGTCACCTTGATGTCGTCGTCCTTGAGGTAGGTCTTGAACACATAGGAATCCTCGGCGGCGGACTCGATGCGCGTGTCCGTCGAAGCGGCGTACACGGTGGCAGCTCCCAGGATGGCGAACGACAGGACCAGAGTCAGGCTCAACAGATACAATGCTTTTTTCATATGAAATTCCCCTTACGGTTAGAAAGCCAGGCAGATATGTTTACCAGATACGATATATTTCAAGGCCGCCGGAACACTGAAAATTTGAGGAACGCGAACCCGTCTCCAGTTCATGTGCCGGGTTTATGCTAGCCCGCACTCCAGGTATTCTCGCTCATACGGGCCAGGAGCTTCTGCGCAAGCAGGGACGCGGACTCGGGACGCGCTACCAATTCCAGGGCCGACATCAGGGGCACAAGCAGGTCGTCGTAGCCGCTTTCCTGCTGATTGAGAAAGACATGGAGCGCGCCCTTGCGCAGAGCCACCGACTCTATACCCTCCAGCGCGCCCAGCAGCTCCGGCCAGGCCGCCCTGCCGAAGGTTTTCAAGCCCTCAGCAGCCAGCCAGACCACGTCATCATCGTCGCCGCGAAGCGCCTTCACCAGGGTGGGGATGGCCCGTTTGTCGCCATGACGCCGAGGGACTTTGCCGCTTCCAAGCGAACCTTGTCTGAAGGGGAGTCCTGCAGAGCCTTCATGAGAGAGGGGACGGCAGGCGCGCCCATGGCCACCAGCGATTCCCGAGCGCTCTTGCGTGCCATGCCGTCCTTGCTGCTCAACATATTCATCAAAAAATCCAGCGTATTGCCTGAAAAATTCTTGTCGATCATAGTATCCCCTCCTGGGGGAGATTGGATGTCTGGTCACGGTGCGGAGCGGTTTGATATCCCGCCACCGCAACATGACCGCCGTGCATGCAGGCCTTCGTTATTTGACCCGCATTTTCTGATCGACTGACCTTACACCATTAACCTTGCGCGCTACTTCCACGGCTTTGTCGATGTTGGCCTGGGAACTGACGAAGCCGCTGAGCTGGACCACACCCTTGAAGGTCTCCACGTTGATCTCGCTGGACTTCAGGGTCGGCTCATCAAAGATCATGGCCTTGACCTTGGTGGTGATGACGCTGTCATCAACATACTCTCCCGTGCCTTCGTGCGTCCGTGTGGAGGCGCAACCCAGGGTAAGGGCCATCAGGGCGACAAGGAGGAAGACGATAATGCTGCTGCGTTTTTTCATGACGATATTCTCCAGAGGTCTGACGAAGGCACATCTCCCGTGCAACCGATTGCTTCAAAAGGGGGAGGGTGTGCTTCGTAGGTTGTTGTACAAGGTGTTAGCGCGCCATGCTTGGTCATTGCCAAGCCCCAGGGACGTTGACGGGAAATTGATGCGCTAGAGTATTCCCATGATGAACGACCAGGCCGGTATGGTGCTGAGAATCATCAGGATGATGATCAGCAATGATATTGAGCCAAACGACATAATAATGCTCCTTCTGTTAGGGTAAGACCTTTACGATACGAGATTTACCCCAGTGCCGAGAATCGGTCTGTGCGATAGTGCACTTACGGGCATTGGTTTCAAATTTTTCTTTGCTCAAGATGGAGATAAATCTGAACCAAAGGCTTGTTGGCCTAAGTGCAATAGAGTATGGTGGCGGTAATACTCATAATAATCCATGCGGATTCCCACGATATCGGAGGAGGCGCGCATGCAATCAGCACCTACGCTGAAGCAAAATCATCTTTTGGCCGCCTTGCCAGGGGCGGTCCAGGACCGTCTGTTTCCTGACCTCGAGTTGGTGGAGTTGCCTTTGGGCGAGGTCTTGTACGAGCCCGGGGAAGCCGTGACCCAGGTATATTTCCCCACGAACGCCATCGTGTCCTTGCTTTACGTGATGGAGGACGGTGCCTCGGCCGAGATCTCGGTGGTGGGCAACGAAGGGTTCGTTGGCGTCTCCCTGTTCATGGGCGGGGGAAGTACCACGAGCCGGTCCGTGGTTCAGAGCGCCGGATGGGCGTTCAAGCTGCCGGGCCAGAGGTTCATGGACGAGTGCAACCGCCATTCCCAGATGGCGGAACTGGTGCTGCACTACCTCCAATCCCTGATCACGCAGATGGCCCAGACGGCGGTGTGCAACCGCCACCACTCCATTGACCAGCAGCTCTGCCGCTGGCTGTTGCTTTCGTTGGACCGCCTGTCGGACAATAACCTGGTCATGACCCAGGAACTCATCGCCAACATGCTCGGCGTGCGCCGTGAAGGCGTCACCGCAGCCGCAGGCAGGCTGCATAAGCTCGGCGTCATCGAGTACAGCCGCGGCCGCATCACGGTGCTGGACCGGCCTCAACTTGAGGCGTTGTCTTGCGAGTGCTACAGCGTGGTCAAGAAAGAGACCGACCGCCTGCTGCCTTATCTTGTGCCTCGCAAAGACGGATGAGGGACAAGGGAGAAGGATCGGCGAGAGCTGAGGTTGACGCCCGCGTGAAATATGGTTGGTCCGTGTAAAGCGCATTTGTTTTGGCGGGCGGCCTTGTGTCGAGGAGTCGTCCTGAACCGGACACACCGGCCAAACAGTGCACCCCCTCCTGATGCAATTATCCGCATCGCCTATGTTTGCCATAGTCACAGTGCTTTGATTCAGGGGAGACCGAAGTGGCGTGAATGATACCAATGAGCTTTCGATTACGGAGCTGCGCATCCTACTGAAGCCCGACGCAAAACCGTTGCTGTGCGGACCCGAGGTCCAGATCTTTCGGTACGTGATGCCCTCACTGAGGGAACATCTCGAAGAGTGCCTGTTGGGGCACCTGTAGAACTTCCGGCTATTATCCTAGCCTCAAGGAGCTAGCGTTTCCTCGTTTCGGCAAAGCCGTAAACCTGGAAACGTCAATGTGTGAAGTCTGAGGATATATCCCTTGAGCCGGAGTCGAAACCGCCATCCCTCTCGCCGTCGCCTGCGTGGATCACGACGCAAGCAAAGTTGCCGGGGCAAGGCTGTCCGGCTCGCCGGGCACCCGCAGGGCTCGGCCTTGCCCCGGCGGCTGCTTGCGTCACGCTCGCGTAAAAAACGGCGGAGGTGAAGAAATCGTCCCGCCTGAGCTTGCGCGAAGGTTTCGTGGCGTCATATGGTAGGGCATATCCACCGGATAAATCGGTCACCAGAAGGAGGTAAAACGCGATCAGGCGCGTTCATAAGTTTTGACGAAGTCTAAACTGATGAACGCTTAAGTAGGCACTAACGTGCCGTAACATCTAACACTTCGCTGCCGTTCATTTCCAGACGGCACGCTTTCACATCCAAACACCAGGCTGAAACACAGCACCACCGCCGGACAAACGACAGGTATCTAGAAATCTGCCGTTGTCGAAATTCCCCCATGGCCACCGCTTAATGCGCAGGACGAACGAGCCTGCGTGGTGGCACCCCTTATTGAATGGATTCTCAGGATTTTCCCTTCTGTGGGAAACGGACATTGATTTGTCCCGTGTCGGTTGTTGTGTGGCGCATTCGCGCCATAGGCAGGTCATTCTCCGGCAAACGGGGAAGGTCCGACTTGCTTTGTCCCGGGGCGCTGCCCCGAACTTCAGGAAGGAGATTCACATGAAATCCATCAGTCTGGTATTGGGCGCGAACAGGGCAACCCTGTCCGGTCCGCGCTCGAAGCAACACAGGGTCCGTCAGAATGCCCGAGCCTTTGCCAAGTGGCTTCGCCGTGCAGGGTTTGGGGTCAACAAATGGACCAACGTCACGAATAAGCATTTTGCGGCTGTTGCCCGGCAAATGCAGGAAGAAGGCAAGGGTGACGGGCGTATCGCCGAAATTTTTTCGGCGGCCCGTGACCTTTGCAAGGCCTACGGGAATACCGGCATCAGCCCGACCAATGACGTGTTCGACGTCCGGCGGGGCAGCATTGCCAACGCCAACAGCAAAGCGGTTGCCCCCGCCTTCGTGCAGGGGGCAATCGACAAGCTGGAAAACGAGCTTGGCTATGAATACGGTCCCCGGTGTGCCGCCCAAATCCGCCTGCAATGGGAACTGGGCCTTCGCCGGGAAGAATCGGCCAAAGTCGATCTGGTCAGCGATTGGGACAGGGAAGGGCGTAGCCTCCTCGTCCAGTACGGGACGAAAGGGGGACGGCCGAGGACGCTGATCAATCTGTCCGACAAGCAGCAGGAAGCCTTGGAACGGGCGTTGCCATATATCAGCCAATCCGACAGGCCGGGGATTCATAATCTCATGCCGAGCGAGATGGGTGACAAGTGGCAAGAAAAGCTTTCCTACGCTGCCAAGCTTTGCGGGTTCACCAAGAGAGAGAGCGGGTGGACGCTGCACAGCAACCGTCATGAACGGTTTCACCGTATGTACGTCGAGCACACGGGCTTTCAGCCGCCCAATCAGCACCCTTCAGTGGAAGCCTTTCAACAGGCCGCCCATGACAAGGCTGGGGATGAATGGCCCCGGCTCGACGCCGAAGCCCGTGACGAAATCGAAGTGACCGCAGGACATTCCGCAGGAAGGCGTGATGTGTCCGATGCCTACCTTGGCAGCAGTCAGTGACAGGACCCCGCTTCGGCGG
>NZ_JBGLYH010000048.1:0-32764 GCF_041414475.1 Pseudodesulfovibrio karagichevae | reverse complement strand
GAAAGAGCCAGCGAGTTGCCTCGCTGGCTCCATGAATACAATTATTACAGGAATCATTCGGCGTTACAGCATAAAACGCCTATCAGCCGATTGGGAGCCGCTGTGAACAACGTCTTGCAACTCCACATCTAGCCCTCGAGTTTGGACAGGTATTCGTCCCGGGTCAACCACAGTTCCTCCATCCTGTACATGTGCCAGTGGTCGTGCATGAGGATGTGGCGGGCGAAGATGAACAGGCCGTACCGTTCGTATTCCGGATGGATGGCCGTCCGCTTCCAGTCGTCGGGAGAGGCGTTTTTCAGCAATTCGAGCTGTTGTGTGCGTCCGACCTTGAAATTGGCGATGATTTCCTCCACCGGGGGCAGGGGCGGCTTTTCGGCCGCTTCCTTCTGGTCCGGGACGAACGGCGCAAACTCCGGCACGTCCTCGGTCAGGATGCGCCGCATCCGCTCCAGTCCCATGGGCTGGACGTCGGCCAGGTGGGCGGCGTGTTCATGCAGGGTCCAGAACCCTTCGCCGCGTTTTTGGTCCAATTTATCCGGCGGAATGGAACGCAGAAATCCCTCGAAGATGGGTGGAGAGGCCTTGAGGGCGTCTAAAATCGCCTTGCTCTCGTCATATTTTTCGTTGGTCATGACCTGTCCCTTGTGCTTTCGGATGGCGTGTCGTTCGGGCCTCCTAATGGAAACCGCTCTTTGCTCCGATACCACCTCAGTGGGGGGAGCATCAAGTCGGGCAAGGTATAGCGTATGCCGCATCAATGCCTCGGCGCACGTTGACCGCCCCTCGGAAGCTTCTCAGGCCGTACTGAGTAATCGAGGCGAGGACGAGTTTCGGAGTCTTGTTGAAGATCGGCCGGTGTAGGTATTGAGCGGAGGGAATTATCTCGTTGAGGAAACACATTTTTTTGGATATCAGATAGCGGGGGAAGCTGTTGCTGGAGGCTTATTCACCCGCTGATTACGGTCATTCGCAAGCACCCACAGCGCTGTTTTCCAGCCTCCTGGACTGGAAAACACTTGTCAGCAAATAGCAAACTAAAGCGAGACAATGTGACTATGAACGCTGAAAAAGTTCCTTTTCTGTGCGGATTTATGGATGAAGTTGTTATTTTATCCGATGGAACGGTGACAACATGTTGCATGGATCCATTGGCAAACAACGTCTTTGGCAATATTTATACGGATTCGTTTGACGAAATAGAGCGCAGGCATATTCGTAACGTGGAAAATGTAGTCGAAGATGTCCACAGCATGCCGAGATGCACGATTTGTTATAACAAAATAGCAGACTCTGGATTTAAACCGGGCAGGTATAAATTGGATTTTTCCGCTCAGGAAAGGTCGGAATTTTTAGATAAGTACAGCTCATTGCATCAACTTGTCATTGAGCCGTCCTCCATATGCAACCTCAAGTGTAATGGGTGCATGCAGCAACGGTTTGACATCCCTTCCCATCGGAAAGCATCCATGCTCGATATGGAGAAAGTCTTTTCCTTTCTGAAGGATAAATTAGGACAAATCAAATTGATACGACTGTATAATTACGGAGAGACATTTCTCAACAAACAGTCAATACCATTTATTGATAATGTTAAAAAACACAGTCCGGACACATATATACATATAGCAACCAATGGGCTGATGCTCAATACGCATGAACAACGAAGGGAACTTGTCGAGTCAGGCGTAGACAGGCTTACCTTTTCGATACATGGAGGTTCACAGGAATCCGTCGAGCCTTACATGACCAAGGTATTTAGATTCGATAATATGCTAGATATATTGAAAGATCTTGCATCGATAAAAAAAGGGCATGGCAAAGAACAGCCTGTCCTTGAATGGAAATATCTGCTTTTTGAATGGAACGACACCGATGAAGAAATGGCCAAGGCCATTGCTCTTGTAGAGGAAATTGGTCTTGATTCAATACAGTTTGTGTTGCCGGGATATCCTTCGCCCTCGAAACGATTTAAGGATGCGCCGGAGAGAATAGAAACAATAAGACGGGATTTGATGTCTGCCGCAAAATCAATGAAGTCTGAGTAGGCAGGCCGGGCTCTATCCTGGATGAACGTTTACCGCACTTTTCAGATACTCACCCATGTGGAAACCCGGTGGGGAGTTTGTCCGGAGTACGCTGCGAATATCTGATGTTCAGCCCTGTCTTGGAACTACAATGGCCCAAGACAGTAAAATCTCTAGCACTCGCGCCACCGGCAGCCCGACCACGTTGGTGTATGAGCCGCGTATGGCCGTGACCAGGAAGGTGCCCACGCCCTGGATGGCGTAGGCCCCGGCCTTGTCCATGGGCTCGCCCGTCTCGATGTAGCTCATCAGTTCGGCCTCGGAGGACTGCCGCATGTCCACGTCCGTGCTCACGGCCTCGGACAGGGTCTTGCCGTCCGGCAGGACCACGCAGAATCCGCTGACTACCTGATGGGTCGCGCCGGACAGGGCGGTCAGCATCTCCAGGGCGTCGAGCTTGGACTGCGGCTTGCCCATGATCCGGTTGCCCAGGACCACGGCGGTGTCCGCGCCGATGACCGTTGCGCCCCGGAAGCGGGCGGCCACGTCCAGGGTCTTGAGCTCGGCCATGCGCAGGACATAGGCGGCGGGCGACTCGCCCGGTTCGGGCAGGGGCTCGTCGAGCGGGCTCGGGTGCACGTCGAAGGTCAGCCCGAGGTCGGACATCAGTTCGCGCCTGCGGGGAGAACCCGAGGCCAGGACAATGGGGGAGTGGTTGTGGAAGGGGCCTTTTTTCATGCCCGGAATGTTCCCCATATCCCCGCCCGCGTCAACGACGGACTCTTGACGGGGAGGCCTTCCCGGCACTGACGGGAGCGTTCGCGGACCGACACTCGCTGTGACTTTACCCGTCATTCTTCATGGTTACACCTATGGCAGGTTTTTTGCTTCATATCGTGCGCGCGGGAGCGCAGGAGCGACAATGCAGAAATCGGATAGCAAAATCGACCACGGATTCACCTCGTTTCACCAGATGGAAGGGCCGGACCCGGCCCACGGCGCCAACGACTGGGCCGTGCCGTGGTCGGACCTGATGATGGTCATGTTCGTGCTTTTCGCCGTGCTGTTCATCTATGCCAGCACCCGGCAGGACGTGAAGGTCCTGTTCAGCAGGCAGTCCGCCGAAAAGGCCCAGTCGGCCAGCGCGCTGGACCCGCTCATCGGGCTCGTCGGGCAGATAGCCAGCCGGGCCTCCGCCGGCGGTTCCCAGGACGTGGTCCGCGTGGCAGAGAACGAGGTCCTGTACCGCTCCCGGACCAACGGCATCACCGTGATCCGCGAGGCCCAGGGGAGGGTACGCGTGACCCTGCGCGGCGATCTGTTTTTCGACGGCAACTCCGGGCAGCTCAAGCCCGAGTCCGCAGCCTACCTCGACGAGATCGGGGACCTGGTCCGGCTGAGCGTCGGGCTGGTCCACGTCATTGGGTTCGTGGACCAGAACGAGGCCCAGGGAGCGCAGAGCTTCACGCTGTCGTCCGAGCGCGCGGCGGGCGTGGCCGAGCAGCTCATCGACCGGCTCGGGATCGACCCCAAGCGGCTGGTGGTCACCGGCCGGGGGGCGTACCAGCCCGAGCTGCCCGATACCTCGGCGGCCAACCAGGCCCGTAACCGTCGGGTCGAAATCGTCATTTCCAACAACAGCTGATCGATCGGAGGCAACCATGGGAAGAAAAAATCTTATCGGCATCGTCCTGAGCATGTCCATATTCATAGGCAGTTTCATGCTTACCGGAGCGGCCGGGGCGTACTTCAACCTGGCGGCCTTCCTGGTCGTCATCTCCGGCCTGACCGCAGCCATGCTCATCAGCTACCCGGTCAAGCACGTCCAGAACGCCTTTGTCGTGGCCAAGAACGTCTACGCCAACGGGCGGACCACGGCGGAGGAGATCGTCAACACCCTGCTCGACCTGTCGGTCAAGTCCAAAGTGGACGGGGTGCTCTCCCTGGAGCGCTCGGCCAACAAGGCGACCAGCTCCTTCCTGAAGAGCGGGCTGTGTCTGTTGGTGGACAACTACAAGGAAGACGAGATCCGCGAGTGCCTGAACGCGGAGATGGCCTTCTTCAACCTGCGCCGCCAGCAGAGCGAGCGGTTCTTCCAGACCCTGGCCCGCACGGCCCCGGCCTTCGGCGTGGCCGGGTCGGTCATCGGGCTCATCGGCCTGCTCATGGGCATCAACGACACCGCCGTGATCCTCAAGAACATCCCGGTGGCTTTCATCTCCACCCTGTACGGGCTGATCCTGTCCCACCTGGTGTTCTCGCCCATTGCCGAAAACATCAATTATTCCACCAGAGCCGAGCTGCTCAATCAGAAGCTGGTCATGGAGGGCATCGTGGCCATCAGCAAGGAGCAGAACTCCTACAAGCTCGAACGCAAGCTGGCCTCGTTCCTGTCCCCGGCCGAACGCGAGGGCAAGACCGAGACCCTCAGGCGCATCACCCGCAAGTACGTGCAGCGCAAGCGGCAGCCGGTCGAACTGGCGGACATGGCGGACCCGATCGGCGCGTCCGAGGAGGGAGGCCTGGAAAAGGCCACCGAGGCGGCCTGATCGAAACGGGCGGCCGAAGCGGTCGATTCAGCTGGAAAAGGGGCCTTCGGGCTCCTTTTTTTTTCGCCCGATTGTGATAGGGTGCGTTTCACGAAGGAGAGGGGCGCATGGCCAAGATTCTGGCCGCCGACATCGGCGGCACCAACAGTCGGTTCGCCTTGTTCGAGGCGCGGGGCAAGGGCCTCGAAATGCTGGATTCTATCTGGCTGAAGACCCACGAGGCGGGGACCTTCCCGGAGCTCGTCCAACAGCTCTGGGCCAGCGATTTTCCGGCGCAGCCGGGCTCGTTCGACGCGGCGGTCCTGGCCCCGGCCGGGGCCGTGTACCACGGCGTGACCTGCCCGAGCCTGCCCAACGCGCCGTGGGGCATCGACCTGCGCGAGGTGGACTTCGGCACGCCCGCCGTGCGCCTGATCAACGATTTTTCGGCCCAGGCCTATGCCTGCCGCACCTCGGCCGTGGACAACGCCCTGGCCGTCCAGGACGGGGAGCCGGTGGAGGGCGACACCATCGGCGTCATCGGGGCCGGGACCGGGCTCGGCTATTCCGCGCTGCTCTGGTCCGGCGAACAATGGACGGCCCTGCCGTCCGAGGGCGGGCACATGGCCTTTCCCTTTGTCGGTCGGGACGAGGCCGAATACGCCGAATTCAACCGCATCGAGAGCGGGCGCAACTGGCCCGAGGGAGATTCCGTGGTCACCGGCCTGGGGCTCCAACTCGTCCATCGTTTCCTGACCGGCGAGGACCTTGCCCCCAAGGAGATTTCCGCCAAACTCACCCCGCAGAGCGAGACCACCAAGTGGTACGCCCGGTTCTACGCCAGGGCCTGCCGCAACTGGGCCATCGGGCTGATGACCACCGGCGGCCTGTTCATCGCGGGCGGGGTGGCGGCCAAGAATCCCATGTTCGTGCAGGTGCCCGAGTTCATGGCGGAGTTCCACAACTCCCATGTCTACCAGGAATTCCTCCACACCGTACCGGTCAGGCTCAACGCCAACGAGGCGAGCGGGCTGTTCGGCGCGGCCTTTTTCGGCGCGCAGATGCTGGCTGGCCGCGGCGAGGGCGCATGAAGCGGGGGGCGGCCAAAAAGATCCTTGTCGCGGCCTGTCTGGCCGGGCTGGTGGCCGCCTATTTCCTCTTCGATCTCGGCCGGTTCTTTTCCCTGGACTACCTCAGGCAGTCGCGCGAACAGTTCGGGGCCCTCTACGAGGCGCACACCGTCCCGGTGCTCGGCGCGTATTTCCTCTTATATGTGACCGTGGCCGCCCTGGGGTTGCCCGCCGCCGCCGCGCTCACCCTGGCGGGCGGGGCGCTCTTCGGGCTGTGGGTCGGGGTGGTCGTGGCCTCGCTGGCCAGCACCCTGGGCGCGAGCCTGGCCTTTCTGCTTTCCCGCTACGTGCTGCGCGATTCGGTCCGGCGGCGGTTCGGCGACAAGCTTTCGCGCATCGACCGGGGCATGGAAGAGGAGGGGCCGTTCTATCTCTTCACCGTGCGGCTCATCCCGATTTTTCCCTTTTTCGTGGTCAACGCGCTCATGGGCCTGACGCCCATGCGCCTGTTTACCTACGCCTGGGTCTCCCAGGTGGGCATGCTGCCGGGCACGGCGGTCTACGTCAACGCGGGCAGGGAACTGGGGCGGCTCGACTCCCTGTCCGGGCTGCTCTCCCCGAGCCTGATCCTGTCCTTCGCCGCGCTGGGGCTTTTCCCGCTGGCGGTGAAGAAGGCGCTCGGCTGGTACCGGAAGCGGAGGAACCATGGCTGAATACGACTTTGACATCGGCGTTATCGGCGGCGGGGCGGCCGGGCTGACCGTGGCCTCCGGCGCAGCCCAGCTCGGGGTCAAGACCGTGCTCATCGAGCGCGGGCCCTCGCTCGGCGGAGACTGTCTGCACACCGGCTGCGTGCCGAGCAAGACCCTCATCCGCACGGCGTCGGTCTATCACGACATGCGCCGCGCCGCATGCTACGGCCTGCCCGAAGTGGACCTGCCGCCCGTGGATATGGCCTCGATCAACGGACGCATCCGGGAGGTCATCGGAAGCATCCAGGCGCACGATTCCGAGGAGCGTTTCTGCGGGCTGGGTGTCAAGGTCCTGTTCGGGGAGGCGCGATTCGAGGACGACCATGTGGTCGATTGCTCGGGCAAGCGGCTGTCCGCCCGATTCTGGGTCCTGGCCACGGGCTCGGCCCCGGCCGCGCCACCCATCGACGGGCTTGCGGACGTGGACTACCTGACCAATGAGGACCTCTTCAGCCTGGACCGGCTGCCCGGCTCTCTGGCCGTCATCGGGGGCGGGCCCATCGGCTGCGAGATGGCCCAGGCCTTTGCCCGTCTCGGCACCAGGGTGACCATCGTGCAGCGCAACTGCCAGCTGCTCCCGGTGGAGGACGAGGATATGGCCGAGGTGGTCCGGGCCGCGCTCGCGGCCGAGGGCGTGGGCATTGAGCTGTGTGCAGCCACCACCGGGGTGCGCCGGGTCAACGGCGAGATCGAGGTCGAATTCACCCGCACCGGGAGAAGCCACATGGTCCGCGCCGAAAAGCTGCTCGTGGCCGCCGGGCGCATGCCGCGCGTGGCCGGGCTCGGGCTGGAAAACTGCGGGGTGGAGCTGGCCGGACGCGGGGTCAAGGTGGACGCCCGCCTGCGCACCACCCGGAAACACATTTTCGCCTGCGGCGACGTGCTCGGCCGCTACCTGTTCACCCACGCCGCCGGGTACGAGGGATCCATCGTCCTGTCCAACGCGGTTTTCCGGCTGCCGCGCAAGGCGGACTACTCGAAGCTGCCCTGGTGCACCTACACCGACCCGGAACTGGCTAGCGTGGGCATGAACGAGAAGCGGGCCGTGGACACGGGCTTGAAGTACACGGTCTTCGAGGAGTCCTTTGCGGACAACGACCGCGCCCGGGCCGAAGGGTGCGTCGAGGGCAAGGTCAAGCTCGTCCTCGACCGCAGGGAGAAGCCGCTGGGGGCGCAGATCGTCGGGCCCCACGCGGGCGAACTCGCCGGGGCGTGGACCACCGCCCTGAACGGCGGGGTGGGGTTGTCCAGGATGGCCTCGATGGTCATGCCGTACCCCACGCTGGCGGAGATCAACAAGCGCGTGGCGGGCCGGGTCCTGTCCGCCAAGCTGTTCTCCCCCAAGGTCCGCAAGACGCTTTCGTTCCTCTTTGATTACAAAGGCAGGGCCTGCACCCTTGATTAATTGCCCGGACACGGGTACGAAGCCCGTCGTTCCGACATCGCGCAAGGAGAATTCCCCATGGTTGACAAGAGCCGATACCAGAAGATGTTTCCTGTTTCCTGGGAGCAGCTGCACCGCGACTGCCGAGCCCTGTCCTGGCGGCTGGTGGAGAGGGGCCCCTGGAAGGGCATCCTGGCCATCACCCGCGGCGGGCTGGTCCCCGCGGCCATCATCGCCCGCGAGCTGGACATCCACCTCATCGACACCATCTGCCTGTCCTCCTACGACTGGAAGGAGCAGGGCGAGGCCAACATCCTCAAGGGCGTGGACTGCGAAGGCGAGGGCTGGCTGCTCATCGACGACCTCGTGGACACGGGCAAGACCGCCAAGATCGTCCGCGACATGGTCCCCAGGGCGCACTTCGCCACGGTCTACGCCAAGCCCGCGGGCCGCCCCCTGGTGGACACCTTCATCACCGAGGTCAGCCAGGACACCTGGATACTCTTCCCGTGGGACGCCGGTTCCCAATTCGTGGAGCCTATCGCCCAGGTCTCCGAATAGGTTTCGAGCCAAAATAAATTACGTTGCATTGCAGTGCACTAACGCCGCCTCGGCGAAATTGGGTCTTGCCCGACACAGGCTGCTGAGATATGCGTTTTTGATATTTAACCGCTAACGGAGAGGTCCTCATGAAGAAACTGCTGAAATTGATTGGTCTGCCTGCGGCCCTGCTGCTGGCGCTGTCCCTTTTCGCCTGCGGTGAAGCCCCGCAGAAGGAGAAAAAGGCCGAAGAATCCGCCAAGACCGAAGAGGCCCAGGCCCCCGCGCCCACGGAAGAGGCCAAGGTCGTCAAGGCCGGGTTCATCTACGTCTCCCCGGTGGGCGACGCCGGTTACTCCTACGCCCACGACCTCGGCCGCCAGGCCGTCGAGGCGCTGCCCTACGCCACCACCAAGTACGCCGAGTCGGTGCCCGAGGGCGCGGATTCCGAGCGCGTGCTGCGGAACATGGCCCGCGAGGGAATGGATATCATCTTCGCCACCAGCTTCGGCTACATGGACCCGGTCATGAAGGTCGCCAAGGAATTTCCGGACACCAAGTTCATGCACTGCTCCGGCTTCAAGAAGGGGCCCAACGTCAGCAACTACTTCGGGCGCATCTACCAGGCCCGTTATCTGACCGGGCTGATCGCCGGTTCCATGACCAAGAGTAACAAGCTCGGCTACGTGGCCGCCTTCCCCATCCCCGAAGTCATTCGCGGCATCAACGCCTTCACCCTCGGCGCGCGCCAGGTGAACCCGGACGTCAAGGTCCACGTCGTCTGGACCAAGACCTGGTATGACCCGGCGCTGGAAAAGGACGCCGCCAAGTCCCTGCTGGACGCCGGTTGCGACGTCATCACCCAGCATCAGGACTCTCCGGCCGCCCAGGAAGCCGCCCAGGAAGCCGGCGCCTACTGCATCGGCTACAACTCCGACATGGCCTCCTTCGCGCCCAAGGCCAACCTGACCTCCGCCATCTGGAACTGGGGCCCCATGTACGTGAAGACCGTTCAGGAAGTCCGCGACGGCTCCTGGAAGGGTGACCAGTCCATGTGGTGGTCCATGCAGGACGGCGTGGTCGACATCGCCCCCATGGGCTCCATGGTCCCGGACGACGTCAAGTCCATGGTCAACGCCAAGAAGGCTGAGCTCATGACCGGCAAGGACACCATCTTCGCCGGTCCGATCAAGAACCAGGCCGGAGAAGTGGCCATCGCCGAGGGCACCACCCCGGACGACGGCGCGCTCCTCGGCATGGACTGGTTCGTCGAAGGCGTCGTCGGCACCACCAACTAGATCGGGTAACGTGCTGAAGATCAGAAAAAGAGATGAACCCTGGAAGTGGGGCGCCCTGGTTGTATTCCTGGGCGCCCTGCTCTTTTCCCTCGTGCTCAGCGCCCTGTTGCTCAAGGGCCAGGGCAAGGACGCCCTGTACGGCATGACCGTGCTGTGGCAGGGGAGTTTCGGCAACATCTGGTCGATCGAGGACGTGCTCCTCAAGGCCATTCCGTTGTTCCTCTGTTCACTCGGCGTGGCCGTGGCCTTTCGCATGCAGATATGGAACATCGGGGCCGAAGGACAATTCGCCCTGGGGGCCATCGGCGCCACCTGGATGGCCCTGGCCTTCCCGGACCTGCCCCGGTATGTGCTCCTGCCGCTCATGTTCATCATGGCCTTCATCCTGGGCGGCATCTGGGCGCTGATCCCGGCCGTGCTCAAGTTGAAGCTGCGCGTCAACGAGATCATCTCGACCCTGATGCTCAACTACATCGCCATACTGCTCCTGGACTACCTGGTCTTCGGCGTGTGGAAGGACCCGGCGAGCTTCGGCTTCCCCATGACCCCCGAGTTCACCGCGGGGGCGATCATTCCCGGCATCGCGGGCAGCCGCGTGCATTGGGGCATCGCCTTCTGCGTGGTCGTGGGCATCGGCCTGTGGGCATTCATGCATTTCACCCGGCTCGGTTTCGAATTGAAGGCCAGCGGCGAGGGCGCGCGCGTGGCCCGCTACGCCAAGATCCGCTACGGCATGCTCGTCCTGCTGGTCATGGGGCTGTCCGGCGGGTTCGCGGGCTGGGCCGGATGCGTGGAGACCTCGGCCATCCTCAACCGCTTGCAGCCCTCCCTCATGGTCGGCTACGGCTACACCGCCATCGTGGTCGCCTGGCTGGCCCGACTGGAGCCGCTGAACATCGCCTTCGCCTCCTTCCTGCTGGCCGCGCTCCGGGTGGGGGTGGAGAACATGCAGCTCAAATTGCAGATTCCGGCGGCCTTCGGGACCATCATGGAGGGCATCATCCTGCTCACCGTGTTGGCCGGACAATTTTTCCTGACCTACAAGCTGGTCCGTAAATCGAGGCAGGAGTAGGCCATGTGGGATTTCCTCATACCGCTGTTCGCGGCCACCGTGCAGTCCGGCACCCCCATCCTGTACGCCACCCTGGGCGAGATGATGAGCGAGAAGGGCGGGGTGCTCAATCTCGGCGTGGAAGGCATGATGGCCGTGTCTGCCCTGGCCGCCTTCTGGGCCAGCTACGTCACCGGCTCGCCCTGGCTCGGCTTCCTGGCGGGCGGCTGCGCGGGCATGCTCATGGCCTCCCTGCACGCCTTCGTCTGCGTATCCTGCCTGGGCAACCAGGTGGTCTCGGGCCTGGCCCTGACCATCCTGGGCGGCGGCCTGACCCATTTTCTCGGCGTGCCCTACGTCGGCCTGGCCGCGCCCGGTTTCGACCCCTTCAATTTTCCGCTTCTTTCGCAGATTCCGGTCCTGGGCGAGATTTTCTTCAAGCACGACATGCTGGTCTACGTCTCCTTCGTGATCCCGGTCCTGTTCTGGTTCTTCTTCAAGCGGACCAGCCTCGGCCTGCACGTGGCCGCCACGGGCGAGATGCCCGCCGCTGCCGCCGCAGCGGGCCTGAAGCCCATCCGGCTGCGCTACTTCGCGATCATCGCGGGCGGTTTCCTGGTGGGGCTCGGCGGGGCGTACCTGTCGCTGGCCTACACCCATCTGTGGACCAACGGACTGTCCGGCGGACGCGGCTGGATCGCTGTGGCCCTGGTCATCTTCGCCTTCTGGCGTCCGGGCCGGGCCGTGGTCGGCGCGTACCTCTTCGGCGGGGTCATGGCCTTCCAGCTCCGGCTCCAGGCCGCGGGCACGCACCTGCCGTCCTCCCTGCTGCTCATGTTGCCGTATCTGCTGACCATCCTGGTCCTGATCCTGTCCGCCTGGCGGGGCCGCCGCATCGACGCGCCCGCCGCGCTCGGCACCAACATCGAGCCGGAGGGGTAGGGGAATGACCGACCACATGTTCGTCCGGCCGGTGCGCACCCGGGCCATTCCCGAGGGCACGCGCCCCCTGGTCAGCCTCAAGGGACTGACCAAGCGGTTCGGCAAGGTCGTGGCCAACGACGCCATCACCCTGGACGTCTACCCGGGCCGCATCAAAGCGCTGCTCGGCGAGAACGGGGCGGGCAAGTCGACCATGATGTCCATGCTGGCGGGCCGCTACAAGCCCGACGAGGGATTCATCGAGGTGGACGGCGAGCCGGTGCGCTTCAGCTCCTCCAAGGACGCCATCCGGGCGGGCATCGGCATGGTCTATCAGCATTTCATGCTCGTGGACTCCATGACCGTGGCCGAGAACGTCCTGCTCGGCCAGGAGGGCGGCTTCTTCGTCTCCCCGCACGAGATGGAGCGCCGCGTGAGCAAGCTGGCCGAGCGGTACGGTCTGAACATCGCCCCGGGCGCTCGCATCTGCGAGCTGTCCATGGGTGAGCGGCAACTGGTCGAAATCCTGAAGCTGCTCTACCGCGAGAGCCGCATCCTCATCTTCGACGAGCCCACGGCGGTCCTCACCCCGGAGGAGACCCGCAATCTTTTCGAGGCGCTGTGGCGCATGACCGAGCAGGGCAAGGCGATCATCTTCATCTCCCACAAGCTGGAGGAGGTCATCGCCCTGGCCGACGAGATCGCCATCCTGCGGCGCGGCCGTATCGAGGGCGAGCTGGACCCGGAGTCCATCGAGTCCAAGGCGGACCTGGCCTCGCGCATGGTCGGCAAGGAGGTCCTGCTCGAGGTGGACCGCCAGCCCGCCGAGATCGGCGACAAGGTCCTGGAGGTGCGCAACCTGACCGGCCTGGGGTTGACCGAGATCGACCTGGACGTGCGCCGGGGCGAGATCGTGGCCCTGGTGGGTGTGGCGGGCAACGGCCAGAAGGCGCTGGTCGAGGCCGTCACCGGCCTGACCAAGCCGCCGCTGGACACGGTTTTCATCATGGGCAAGCCGTGGCGGCAGTTCTTCGCCGAATCCACCTGGAACCGGTCCATGTGCTACATCCCCGAGGACCGGCTCGGCCTGGCCACGCTGCCCAACCAGAACCTGGTGGACAACCTGCTCCTGACCACGCGCAAGGGGTTCGCCAGAGGCCCATGGCTGGACAAGAAAAAGGCCGCCAAGCACACGACCCGGCTCATCGAGAAGTTCGACATCCGGCCTGGGCGCATCCACGCCCTGGCCTGGCAGCTCTCGGGCGGCAATCTGCAAAAGGCCGTCCTGGCCCGTGAACTGTACCGCGAGCCCAAGCTCATCGTGGCCGAACAACCCACCCAGGGGCTGGACGTGTCCGCCACCGAGGAGGTCTGGAACCGGCTGCTCGAGACCCGGTCCATGGCCGGGGTGCTCCTGGTCACCGGCGACCTCAACGAGGCCCTGCAACTGGCGGACCGCGTGGCGGTCATCTACCGAGGCAAGATCCTGGGCGTCCTGGACAACGCCGACAAAGACATCACCCGCAAGATCGGCCCTCTCATGGCCGGCATCGTCGACTAGCCCGGCTTCTCGCGGGAGAGAGCATGTTTCCCGGTTCCCCGACCGGATTAATCCCATTAATCGTTCAGCAAGGAGAAGGATATGAAGTTCAACAAGATTCGCATGATGATCGTGCTCGCCGCGATCCTTTCGCTGTGCGCCATGGCCACCGTCGCCCAGGCCGGAACCACTCTGGACAAGGTCAAGAAAGAGGGCGTCATCACCGTGGGCAACTCCCCGGACTACCCCCCGTTCGAATCCATCGGCGACAACGGTGAACGCGTCGGCTTCGACGTGGACCTTTTGAACGCCATCGCCGACAAGATGGGCGTCAAGATCAAGTGGGTGACCATGGACTTCGCGGCCATCGTCACCGCCACCCAGAGCGGCCAGGTGGACATGGGCATGTCCGGCTTCTCCATCTCTCCCGAGCGCGCCGAGCAGGTCAGCTTCTCTGCCCCCTATATCGCCAGCGGGCAGGTCATCGTGGTGCGCAACGACTCGGACATCAAGTCCGCCGCCGACCTCAAGGGCAGGAAGATCGCGGTCCAGCTCGGCACCACCGGTGAGCAGGAGGCCGACAAGATCGAAGGTGCGGAAGTGGTCAAGCCCGAGAGCTACAACATCGCCTTCATGATGCTCAACAACAAGGTCGCCGACGCGGTCGTCGCCGACATCTCCGTGGCCGACGAGTTCGTCAAGCAGGGCAAGTTCAAGCGTGCGGGCGAGCCCCTGTCCTACGAGGAATTCGCCATGATCACCCGCAAGGGCAACGACGATCTGCTCCAGGCCCTGAACAAGGCGCTGGACGCGGTGAAGGCGGACGGCACCTACGCCGCCATCGTCAAGAAGTGGAATCTCTAGTCTAGCCGCAACCGGGCCGGGGGCGTGCGCCCCCGGTCCTTTTTTTCAGGAGTGATGGCCATGGATTTTTCCCTGCTCTTCAAACATCAGGACATGCTCATGCACGGGGCCTGGATCACCCTTCAGGTGACCTTCGGGGCCCTGGCCATGGGGCTCGTCCTCGGCATCCTGGCCGGAACCGGACGCATCAGCCGCCGCGTACAGATACGGGTGATCGCCGATGCCTACATCCAGGTCATCCGGGGCACCCCGATGCTGCTCCAGATATTCTTCTTCTACCTCGGCTTTCCGCAGATCTACATGCTGGCCACCGGGAACGGGTTCACCCCGGACCCGCTGATTACCGGCATCGTGGCGCTCGGCATCAACAGCGGGGCATACAACGCCGAGATCATCCGCGCGGGCATCCAGTCCATCAACAAGGGCCAGATGGAGGCCGCACGCGGCACCGGGCTGTCCCACACCCAGGCCATGTTCCACGTGATCCTGCCCCAGGCCCTCAAGCGGATGATTCCGCCCCTGGGCAACGAACTCATCGTCCTGCTCAAGGACTCGTCGCTCATCTCGACCATCGGCGTGGCCGAACTCATGTTCACCGCCAAGGTGCTGGGCGCGCGGTACTACACCTACGTGCCGTTCCTGGTCGGAGTGGGCTGCATCTACCTGGTCCTGACCTTCGGCTTTTCCCGCCTGTTCAACGTCCTGGAACGCAAGTTGTCCGCGGGCAGCGGGGCGCGCGAGGACAAGGGGGCCGTCCCGGACCTGGGATAAGCCCCGCGCATCAAGCGCATGAAGGCCCCTCCGCGCTTCGGCGAGGAGGGGCCTTTGTCTTCCTTTTTCCCGTCGTTTCTCCGCTTGACTTTCCGGGCGGGCTGAATATTGTTAATGACATGAACAAAAATAACGACACTACCATACCTGGACGCGATGTGTCCGAGTTCCAGCATCTGGTGGCCGATATCTACCAGTGCTGCCAGGAGCGGCTGCACTACCAGAGCGAGCGCTTCGGCCTGCCCGATGCGGAGCTGCGTTGCCTCATGCTGTTCGAAGGGGAGCGCTACCTGACGGCCAAGACCCTGGCCTACCGGATGAACGTGGCCAAGAGCAGGGTGACCAAGCTTGTCTCGTCCCTTGTAAGCCGTGGGCTGCTGGCGTCCCTGCCTGACCCGGCGGACTCGCGCATCAAGCTCCTTTCCCTGACGCCGGAGGGCGGGCGGCTGCTCAAGGAGATCGGGCGGTTCCGGTTTGCGGTGCACCGCACCGTGCTTGAACAGTTCAGCGACGAACAGCGCGGGGAGTTGCTCCACGCCCTGTCCCTGCTGTCCCGGCATATGAAGTCGGTCAAGGATATGATGGCGTAATTTTTTTGAGGGAATAGTTCATACCATTAACAACATGGAGGATATCATGTCCGATGCAACGAAAAACGGCGGGATGAAGCAGAAGCACGCCTTCATCACCTCCCGAGGCACCCTGGACGGGGCCATGCCCGCGCTGGTCATGGCGCTCAATTCTGTCCGGCTCGGCAACGACGCGACCATTTTCTACACCTTCATGGGCATGGACGTGCTCAAGCACGGCGGCATCGAGAAGCTGAAGTTCTATCCGGAGGGGACCATGGGGGCCATCCCCGGCATGCCGCATCTGGCCACCAGCATGATGAAGAAGTGGATGACCGAGGCCAACATCCCCGACGCCGCCGAGATGTTCGAGATGGCTCAGATCGAAGGGGTCAGGTTCGTGGCCTGCCACATGACCATGTCGATGATGAAGCTCAAAAAGGAGGACTTCGTGGAGGGAGTGGAGGTCTGGACCGCCGAGGAATTCATCAAGTACGCGGGCCAGTGCGACTTGTGCCTGTTCACCTAGGCCGCCAGGATAAAAGCCCCGGTCCTGCCGGGGCTTTCGGGTTCTAAGGGGCTATTGCTCCTTGATGAGCTTTATTTCGTGTTTGCCGAGGGTCACCTGCTCGCCATTCTCGTCGGTGAAGGCGTAGGTGTCGGATCCCACGTCGTACACGGGGTTGTCCTGGGCGATGTAAATCTGCCCGTCGATGGTGGTGATCTTGTAGCTGGTGGTCATGCAGGCCGCCAGGGACAGGGCCAGGACGCAGGCTGCGAGCAGTCTCAACAATGCGGACATGCTGATCTCCGAATACCGTTGGTGAAACATTGCAGGTAATTTAGCCCTGAATCGACCACTTTATCAACGTTAAAATGGGAAAACAGGATTTTTTCAGCTGAAAAGCCTGCCCGCGCGGTTCAAAAAGGCGTCCACACGCTCCTCGGACAGGCCGAGGCGTTCGGTAATGCGCCGGATTTCGTCCTCCGCGTCGTAAAGCGGGTAGTCGCTGCCGAACAGGATGCGGTCCGGGGTGAAGGCGTCCACCAGCCTTTTCAGCAGGTCGTCGTCCACGAAGTCCATGACGCTGGAGCAGTCCACGAACACGTCCAGGCCCGCCAAATGCTCCATGGCGTATTCCCACTGCTTGAGGCCGCCCATGTGGGCCGCGATCATGACCGGCTTGGGGAAGGCCCTGCGCAGGGCTGCCATTTTTTTGGGGCAGGACGGATTCAGGTCGGGCGGCAGGTCGTCGCCCACGTGGAACATGCAGATGAACCGTTCGTCCACCAGCTTCATGAGATCGTAGAATTCGGGATCGTCCATGCGGAAGCCCTGGAAATCGGGATGGAATTTGAGCCCCCGGATGCCGTTCTCGGCCAGTCGTTCCAGTTCCTCGGCGTTCCGGTCGTAGCCCGGGTGCAGGGTGCCGAAGGGGATCAGCCGGGGCGCGGTCTTCCGCAGCTCGATGGCCCAGTTGTTGGCCGGGACGACTTGGCGGGGCGAGGTGGCGGCGGCGAGCACCACGGCCTTGTCCAGGCCCGCCCGGTCCAGGCGCGCGATGAGGTCGTCGGCCTTGCCCGTTCCCACCGGGGTGATGCCGTAGTGGGCCTCCAGGTGGCCCACCGCCTTGGCGGCTATCTTATTGTGAAACGCGTGGGTGTGTATGTCGATTCGCATGGCGGGAGCCTACCCGGATACTTCCGGGAATGTAAACGGTTGTTTGAATGAAATGACAAAAAATAGGTTACAATACGGAGTGGTTATTGAAACAACTCCCGCAACCAGTCCGGGATGGCCACCGGCTTGCCTTCGAGATTGACGCAGGCGTGGCCGGTCATGCCCGTGGCGTGGAGCACGGTCTTGTCGTCGTTCCAGATCTCGTAGACGAACTCCACCGAGGCGCGGCCCCACTTGGCGATGCCGCAGCGCACGTGTATACGCTCGTCGTAGCGGATGGGGGTGCGGTA
This sequence comes from Pseudodesulfovibrio karagichevae, assembly GCF_041414475.1. NCBI lineage: Bacteria > Pseudomonadati > Thermodesulfobacteriota > Desulfovibrionia > Desulfovibrionales > Desulfovibrionaceae > Pseudodesulfovibrio > Pseudodesulfovibrio karagichevae. The sequence goes on along the minus strand of NZ_JBGLYH010000048.1, from coordinate 15,478 downwards.
GCGGCAGCTGGCCTCGCGCACGGGCAGCATGACCCCGCGCTCCTCGGCCACCCGGTAGCTGATGCCGGTCTCGCGCATGAACGCGCTGCGCGAGCGTTCGAACAGGTGCAGGTACTCCGCGTGATAGACCACGGCCATGGCATCGGTCTCGCCGTAGGATACGTAGTGCGTGTACCAGCCGTCGCGTTCGGGGAAGGGTGCTTTGCGGGCCATCACTTCATCCCGAAGGTCTTGAGGGCGTGGGCAAGCAGTTCATGCCCCTTGTCCAGCGTCAGGCCGGAGGCGGCGGCGTTCTTCTCGCTGAACCCGTCCACATTGGAGGGCGCGCAGTTCGGCCCGTTGAGGATGAAGGGCACCGGGTCGGTGGTGTGGGTCTTCTCCGCGATGGGCGTGAAGTGGTCGCAGGTCACGATCCAGGCGGTCTCTTCGTCCTTGAGGGCCTCGCGCAGAGGGGCGACCACGCGCGCGTCGAACCGGGAGATGGCCTCGACCTTGTCCCGGGCGCTGCCGCCGTGGCCGCACTCGTCCGGGCCCTCCAGGTGCACGAAGACGAAGTCGTGGTCCTTGAGGAAGTTCAACGCCGCGTCCACCTTGCCCTGGTAATTGGTGTCGAGCAGGCCGGTGGCGCCGGGCACGTCCACGACCGCCATGCCGGAGGCGAAGCCGAGTCCCTTGATCAGGTCCACGGCCGAGATGACCGCGCCGTCGAGCCCGAAAGTCTCCTTGAAGTTCGGCAGGCTCAGGGGACGGCCCTGGCCCCACGGCCAGATGGAGTTGGCCGCCGAGCGGTTCACGGTCCGGTCGGCCAGCAGGTCGCGGGCCTCAAAGAGCAGGTCCCACAGGTTCGGGCTGCGCGAAAAGGCGCGCAGGTCGAGCTTGACGGGCTTGTCCGTGATGTCGTGGGGCGGGTTGATGAACAGCTTCGCGTCGTCGGTCAGGGCCCCGTCCTTCTGGACCAGCAGATGGCGGTACTGGATGCCCGGATAAAAGGTATAGATCTCGTCGCCGAGCTTTTCCTGCAACTTCTCCACCAGCGGGCGGGAGATTTCCGAGGCGATGTGGCCCGACGAGTAGTCGCGCATGACCCCGTCGATGGTCAGCTTGGAGACCGTGACCAGATTGAGCCGCCAGACTAGGTCGTCCGGTCCGAGTTCGAGGCCCTGCGCTGCCGCCTCGATGGGGCCGCGCCCGGTGTGGTAGGTGGCCGGGTCGAAGCCGAGCAGGGCCATGTTGGCCACGTCCGAGCCCGGAGCCATGCCCTCGGGTACGGTCTGCGCCAGGCCGACCACGCCGGTGGCGGCCAACTCGTCCATGTTCGGCGTGACGGCGGCCTCCATGGTGGTCTTGCCGCCCAGTTCGTCAAGAGGCCAGCCGCCCATGCCGTCCGCGATGAGATAGAGAAGTTTCATGTATGGTCCGTCTTACAGGATTCGGAATTTGACGCAGGGCTCCACCGAGAAGTCCATGGCGTCGATCTCGGCCAGGACCGCGTCCGCGTCGCGGGCCGAGGTCTCGTGGGTGATGATCACCAGCGGGATGCCTTCGGCCCCGGATTCGCCTTTCTGCACCGCCTGGGCGATGGACACGTTGTGGTCGGCCATGGACCGGGTGATGGCGGCCATGACGCCGGTACGGTCGGCCACGGTGAAGCGGAAGTAGTACTTGGACTCGGATTCCTCGGGCGGCAGGATCTTGGCCTTGGGGATCGCCTGGTTGTGGAAGCCGGTGTTGTCCGGGCCGGTGCAGCCGTCGCTGATCTTGCGCACCAGGTTCATGATGTCCGCCAGCACGGCGGAACCCGTGGGCAGGTCGCCCGCGCCCTGGCCGTGGAGCATGATCGGCCCCACCGCATTGCCTTCCAGGCGCACGGCGTTGTAGTTGCCGCCCACCCGCGCCAGCAGGTAGGTGTAGGGCACCAGGGCCGGGTGCACGCCCGCCTCGAGCTTGCCGTGCACGTCCTCGACGTGGGCCAGCAGCTTGATGCGGTAGCCGAATTCGCGGGCGAACTCGATGTCCATGGGCGTCACGCTGGTGATGCCCTGCACGGGCAGGGCGGCCAGGGGGTAGTCCACGCCGTAGGCCATGCGGATGAGCACGCACAGCTTGTGGGCCGTGTCGAAGCCCTCGATGTCGAAGGTCGGGTCCGCCTCGGCGTAGCCCAGGTCCTGGGCGTCGGCCAGGGCGGCCTCGAAATCCATGCCCTTGGTGGTCATCTCGGACAGGATGTAGTTGGCCGTGCCGTTCATGATCCCGAGCATCTTGACGATCTCGTCGCCCGCCAGGCTCTCCTTGAGGGTCTGGACGATGGGGATGCCGCCCGCGCAGCTGGCCTCGAACAGGAGTCCGACCGCGTTGTCGGACGCGGCCTGGAAGAGCTCCAGGCCGTGTTCGGCGAGCAGGTGCTTGTTGGCCGTGACCACGTGCTTGCCCGCGGCGAACGCCTTGAGCATGAGTTCCTTCGCCGTGTCCAGGCCGCCCATGAGCTCCACCACGATGTCCACGGACGGGTCGTTGACCAGCGCGTCCGGGTCGTCGGTGAAGGCCACGTCCGGGCCCGGATCAAAGGCCCGCTTCTTGGTCAGGTCCCTGACCAGGACCTTGGAGATCACTATCTTCTTGCCGAGCCGCTTTTCAATGCGTCCGGCATTCATGTCCAGTATCTTAGCCAGGCCCGAGCCGACCGTTCCGAATCCGCCGAGACCGAGTCTGATTACATCCATGTTTACCCCTTTGAGAAGAATTTGCGCAAGTTGCGCACGGCCTGGTTCGTCCTGTGGCGGTTCTCCACGAAGCTGAAGCGCACGTGGTCGTCGCCGTACTGTCCGAATCCGAGGCCGGGAGAGACGGCCACTTCAGCTTCCTGCAGGAGCATTTTGGAGAACTCCACGGACCCCATGGGCCGGAACTCCTCCGGAATCTGCGCCCACAGGAACATAGTCGCCTTGGGCGGGGTGACGCACCAGCCGATGCGGTTGAGGCCCTCGCACAGGGCGTCGCGCCGGTCCTGGTACACGGCCATGATCTCCTTGACTGCCTGGTCCATCTCCTCGCGGCTGAACTTGGGGCAGTCATCGAGGTCGCCGTTCAGGGCGCAGGCGGCCGCGATCTGGATGGGCTGGTAGATGCCGTAGTCGAGGTAGCTCTTGATGCGGGTCAGGGCGTTGACCATCTCCGGGTTGCCCACGCAGTAGCCCACGCGCATGCCGGCCATGGAATAGCTCTTGGTCATGGAGAAGAACTCCACGGCCACGTCCTTGGCGCCGTCGGCCTGCATGATGCTCGGGGCCACGTACCCGTCGAAGACGAAGTCGGCGTAGGCCAGGTCGTGGATGACGTACAGCCCGTTCTCCTTGGCGAAGTCGACGATGCGCTGGAAGAAGGGCAGCTCCACGCACTGGGTGGTCGGGTTGTGCGGGAAATTGATGATCAGCACCTTGGGCTTGGGCCAAGTGTGCCGGATGGCCGTTTCCAGGTTCTCGAAGAAGTCCTGGCCCGGTCCGATGGGCACGCGGCGCACGTCCGCGCCCGCGATGATCGAGGCGTACGGATGAATGGGGTAGGCCGGGTCCGGTGCCAGGACCACGTCGCCGGGAGAGAGCATGGCCAGGGCCAGGTGGGCGAGGCCCTCCTTGGCGCCCATGGTCACGCAGATCTCGTTGTCGCGGTCGAGCGTGACGTCGAAACGGCGGTAGTACCAGTCCTGCACGGCCTTGCGCAGGCCCTTGATTCCCTTGGATGCCGAATACTTGGAGTTGCCGGGCTTGTATGCCGCCTCTGCCAGCTTGTCGAGAATGGGTTTGGGGGTGGGCACATCGGGGTTGCCCATGCCCAGGTCGATGATGTCCGCGCCTGCGTGGCGCAGCTTCATCTTGAGTTCGTTGACCTGGGCGAACACATAGGGGGGCAGTCGATCGACTCTCGCAAACTTGGACATGGCGGAAAACTCCTCAAAATGTATTAGTACAAGGGATTTTTCTTACTCTGCGCCGTGTGGCCTGTCAAAATGAAAATGGCCGATATTGTGAGCCGGACAATGCGGCGTAATCAGCGAGTTGTCGGTTGTGTCTTGACCTCACTGCCGGTTTTTTTTAGCGTCCATCTTTCGATCAGGAATATATCCGGCCGAAGGCCGAAATACATAAGGAGATATTTCATGGTTCAGAAATCCGAAACCATCTGGTTTGACGGCAAACAGGTCCCCTGGGACGAGGCCAACGTCCACGTCCTGACCCACGCCCTGCACTATGCCACGGCGGTCTTCGAGGGCATCCGCGCCTACGAGTGCACGGACGGCTCCTCCGAGGTCTTCCGCCTGCAGGACCACATGGTCCGCTTCGTCGATTCGGCCAAGATCCTGGGCATCAAGATGCCCTATACCGCCGACGAGATGACCGAGGCCGCCATCGAGACCCTCAAGCGCAACAAGCTGGCCGGCGCCTACGTCCGTCCGCTGGCCTTCGTGGGCGAGGGCGCCATGGGCGTGTACCCCGGCGACAACCCGACCCGCGTGATCATCGCCTGCTGGCCCTGGGGCGCGTACCTGGGCGAAGACGCCCTGGAAAAGGGCATCAACGTCCGGTGCAGCAGCTTCAGCCGCCACCACATCAACGTCATGATGGTCAAGGCCAAGGCCTCGGGCAACTACGTCAACTCCGTGCTGGCCAAGAACGAGGCCATCGCCGACGGCTACGACGAGGCCATCCTGCTCGACACCACGGGCCATGTCTCCGAGGGCACCGGCGAGAACATCTTCCTGGTCCGCAACGACATCATCTACACCCCGCACCTGGACGGCGTGCTCGGCGGCCTGACCCGCGACTCCATCATCAGCCTGGCGAACGACCTGGGCTACGAGGTCCGCGAGGAGCCCATCGCCCGCGACATGCTCTACGTGGCCGACGAGGTCTTCTTCACCGGCACCGCCGCCGAGCTGACCCCGATCAGCACCGTGGACCGCCGCACCATCGGCACCGGCACCGCCGGTCCCGTGGCCAAGCTGCTCCAGACCGAGTTCTTCAAGATCGTCAAGGGCGAAAATCCGGACTACGAGCACTGGCTGCACCGCTACCAGGCTTGATAGAAAGTCTAGAAAACCGGTCCATCATCTGGTAAGTAAGGGGAAATCCGGCGCGGATTGTCGGGTTTCCCCTTTTTCCCTTCATTATTTCAGGCGACTGCCGATTCCGCGCCACAGCCCCAGGCACATCCATGAGCACATCGAATCTCACGGCCAAGTATCGTCCCCAGACCTTCGAGGAAGTGGCGGGGCAGCAGGCGGTCAAATCCATCCTCTCCCGGGCGGCGGCCCAGGACAAGATCGCGCCCGCCTATCTCTTTTCCGGCACGCGCGGCGTGGGCAAGACGACCATCGCCCGCATCTTCGCCAAGGCGCTGAATTGCGTGAACGCGCCCACGGGCGAACCGTGCAACGTGTGCGACCACTGCCGCCAGATCACCGCGGGCGTGGCCCCGGACGTCATCGAGATCGACGGCGCGTCCAACCGGGGCATCGACGACGCCCGCCGCCTCAAGGAGGACATCGGCTACGCGCCCATCGACGGCCGCTACAAGGTCTTCATCATCGACGAGGCGCACATGCTCACCAAGGAGGCCTTCAACGCCCTGCTCAAGACCCTGGAGGAACCGCCGCCCCGCGCCACCTTCATCATGGCCACCACCGAGCACCACAAGTTTCCGGCCACCATCGTCAGCCGCTGCCAGCACTATACCTTCAAGATGCTGCCCCAGGCCGAGCTGGTGGCGCACCTCGAAAAGATCATGAATCTCGAGGGGCTCAAGTTTGAGCCCGGCGCGCTGTCCATCATCGCCAAGCGCGGCGCGGGCTCGGTCCGCGACTCCATGTCCCTGCTCGGCCAGGCCCTGGCCATGGGCGAGGACGTGCTCAGGGAGGCCGACGTGCGCGGCTTTCTCGGCCTGGCGGGCCAGGATGTCTTCTTCGGGCTCATGGAGTCCATGCACGCCCGCGATCTGGTGGCTGTGGGCTACGTCCTGCGCCAGGTGCTGGACCAGGGGCTCGACCTCGGGTTTTTCCTGCGCGAGCTGACCAACTGCTGGCGCAACATGTTCCTGCTCCGGCAGGCGGGCGAAGAGGCCTTGCCCCTGCTCGGCCTGTCCGGCGAGGAGGCCGCCACCTGGATGGCCTGGGCCGGCAAGTTCGAGCCCGCCCACATCCATGCCTGCTGGCAGATGACTCTGGACGGCCAGCGCAAGGTCATGACCAGCCTGGAACCGGCCCTGGCCCTGGAGCTGCTGCTCCTCAACCTGACCAGCCTGCCGGACCTGATCAACCTGGAGTCCATGACCCCGCGCACCGGCGGCGCGCCCAGGTCCCCCATGGGAGGCGGCCAGTCCGGCCCCGCGCAGGGCGGTTCAAACATGCAGGGCGGCTCCGGCATGCAGGGCGGGCAGGGGGGGATGCCCCCCGGCGGCAGGCAGTTCGCTCCGCCGCAGCCCATGCAGCGCCCGTCCGTCCCTCCGAGGCCCGTGCAGCCGCAGACGGCGCCGCCCACGAGGTCGGCCCCGCCGCACTACGAGGCGCGGGAGCCCGGCGGGTCCGGCGTGGTGCCGCCCCGGGCGCAGTCGGCCCCTTCGGCCCGGCCCGAGCCGGAACCCGAGCCCGTCGGCCCGTCGGACGCCACGCCCCTGTCCGAATCCGCATCGCCGCGCGTCACGGCCGCGTCCATTCCCGGCCCGCGCGACTGGGAGGGATTCCTCAAGTTCGTGGAGGCGCGCAACGGCGAGGCCGGGGTCAAGGTGTCCATGCTCCACCTGACCGAAGGGACGCGGGAGAAGGACGCCCTGCGGATCATCTGTAAGACCCGGATGATGTGTTCGCAGCTCAAGGAGAAATCCACGCTGGCGGCCCTCGACGGCCTGACCAGGGAATTTTTCGGCCCGACGGTTGAGGTTCGCGTGGAAACAGGCGATATTGCCGAGCCCAAATCGGACAGGCAACTCATGGAAGAGGCGGAAAAACATCCCGGCGTGATCAGGGTCATGGAGGCCTTCAACGCCCAGATGCTTTCGGTAAGTCACAGAAAACACTAAGTATACGATCCGAGGAGAATATAATGAAAGGCATGAACGAAATGCTCCGTCAGGCCCAGATCATGCAGCGCAAGATGACCGAGGCCCAGGACGCGTTGAAGACCAGGGAGGTCGAGGCGTCCAGCGGCGGCGGCATGGTTACCGTCAAGGTCACCGGCGCCCAGGAAGTGACCGAGGTGCGCATCGAGCCGTCCGTCATGGAATCCGGCGACGTGGAGATGCTCCAGGACCTGGTCATGACCGCAGCCAACGAGGCCCTCAAGAAATCCAAGGAAATGATGGAAGAGGCCATGAAGGGCGTCACCGGCGGCCTGTCCATCCCCGGTATGTTCTAACTTCCGTCCGTTGTCCGTCGCGCAAAGGCGGCCCGGATGTCCGTCCGCGCCGCCCGCTCGCCTTTGGACGACCGTTTTTCTTCAAGGAGTCGCATTGCAGAATCTTCCCGGACCGCTCAAGGAAGTGGTCGAGCAACTGTCGAGCCTGCCCGGCATCGGCCCCAAATCCGCCCTGCGCATCGCCCTGACCCTGCTCAAGATGCCCCGCGAGCGGGCCGGCGGGGTGGGGCAGGCCATCATCGATCTGCGCGAGCGCCTCTGCCTGTGCGAGGACTGCGCCTGCCTGGCCGAGTCCAGCCCCTGCGCCATCTGCGGCGACGCCACCCGCGACACCGGGCAGCTCTGCCTGGTGCCGGAGTGGGACGCGCTCCTGGCCATGGAGGAGATGGGCGTCTACCGGGGCAAGTACCTCGTTCTGGGCGGTCTGCTGTCTCCCCTGGACGGCGTGGACCCCGGCCAGCTCGAGATCGACCGGCTGCGCCGCAGGCTGGCCACCGGCGACTTCGAGGAGATGATCCTCGCCCTGGGGGCCACCCTGGACGCCGAGGCCACGGCCTCCTACGTCAAGAATCTGGTGGAGTCCGAGTTCCCCGATGTCTCGGTGACCCGCCTGGCCCAGGGCATTCCCATCGGGGCCGAAGTCAAGTTCATGGACAAGGAGACCCTCAAGCAGTCTCTGGTTCATCGGCAGAAGATGTAACCGGAAACCCGCATGAGCGACGAACAACAGACCAGCCTGAACGACGTTGAAGTCGTCAGCACCATCTACTATAACAAGGAAAACGGCTACGCCATCGTCCGGGTCCGGGCCAAGGACGAGCCGGGCCAGATCACCATCGTCGGCACGCTGGGCGAACTGGCCGGGGGCGCATCCCTGAACCTGCGGGGCCGGTGGATCGTGCATCCCAAGTTCGGCCGCCAGTTCGAGGTGGCCACCTTCGAACAGGCCCGGCCCGCCACCGAGAACGGGGTCATCCGGTTTCTCCAGTCGTCGATCAAAGGAGTGGGGGAGAAGACCGCCACCCTCATCGTGGAGGAGTTCGGCATAGGCGTCCTGGATATCCTGGACGACGACCCGGAACAGCTCCTCAAGATCAAGGGCATCTCCAAGAACAAGCTCAAGGACATCATCGAGTCCTGGGGCCGCCAGCGGGAGATCAAGAACCTGCTGGTCTTCCTCCAGTCCCACCAGGTGCCGACCACCTTCGCGGGCAAGATATTTCATCTCTACGGGGCCCAGGCCGAGGCCAAGCTGCGGGAGAATCCCTACGACCTGGCCTACGAGATCCGGGGCGTGGGCTTCAAGACCGCCGACCACATGGCCATGAAGCTCGGCTTCGCCCCGGACTGCGCCCAGCGGCTGGAAGCGGCCCTGGCCTACACCCTGCTGACCTCCTGCGAGCGCAACGGCCATCTGTTCATCCCCAAGCCCAAGCTGCTCGAAGACGTGGCCCGCATGCTCGACACCACGGACTACGACAAGCTGGAGCTGGCCCTGTTCGGGCTGGAGGAGAAGAAGCGCATCCGCATCGAGAACCTGTCCGAGCAGGGCATTTCCGAGGCGGTCTATCTCATGTATTTCTTCCACTACGAGAACGAGACCACCCAGCGCCTGTACCAGCTCATCAGCCATCCCACGCCCATCTCGCGCAAGAAGATCGACAAGACCCTGCCCAAGGTGGAGGACAAGCTCGGCTTCACCCTGTCGGACGAGCAGCGCGAGGCTGTCTTCGAGGCGTGCTCCAACAAGGTCTTCATCATCACCGGCGGACCCGGCACCGGCAAGACGACCATCACCAAGGCCATCCTGCTGACCCTCAAGGAACTGGGCCTCAAGATCATGCAGGCCGCGCCCACGGGACGGGCGGCCAAGCGCATGGCAGAGGCCACCGGGCATCCGGCCAAGACTGTGCACCGCATGCTCCAGTTCCAGCCCGACGGCGGGTTCCACTACTGCGAGGACCAGAAGCTCAAGGCCGATGTCCTGGTGGTGGACGAGGCCTCCATGGTGGACGCCCAGCTCTTCGTCTCCATCCTCCGGGCCCTGCCGCACACCTGCCGCCTGATCCTGGTGGGCGACGTGAACCAGCTGCCCAGCGTGGGGCCGGGCAACGTCCTGGGCGACCTGATCAATTCCGAAAGAGTGCCGTGCGCCGTGCTGACGCACATCTTCCGTCAGGCCCAGGAAAGCTTCATCGTGGTCAACGCCCACCGCATCAACGAGGGCCAGTTCCCGCGCCAGCACCCGTGCCCGCCGCCCGAGGCCGACTTCTACTGGATACCCCAGGAGGACCCGATGAAGGTCCAGAGGCTCATCCTGGACTCGGTCTGCGAGCGCATCCCCGAGCGGTACGGGCTCGACCCCTTGCGCGATATCCAGGTGCTCACCCCCATGCACAAGGGGGACGTGGGCACCCAGGCCCTGAACTCGGCCCTGCAGGCGCGGCTCAACCCGCCCGGGCCGGGCGTGCGCGAGCTCAAGCGCAAGTTCGCCACCTTCCGCGAGGGCGACCGAGTCATCCAGCTCAAGAACAATTACGACAAGGAAGTGTTCAACGGCGACCTGGGCTGGATCGTCGGGGTCGACACCGACAGCCAGGAGCTCATGGTCGAGTTCGACGGCAACCACGTCCACTTCGAATCCTCGGACCTGGACGAACTCGGCCTGGCCTACGCGGTCAGCGTGCACAAGTCCCAGGGCAGCGAGTATCCGGCCGTGGTCATGCCCATCGTCACCCAGCATTTTTTGCTGCTGCAGCGCAACCTGCTCTACACCGGGCTGACCCGCGCCCGCGAACTGGCCGTGCTCATCGGTTCGGACCGGGCCTTCAAGATCGGCCTGAACAACGCCACCTCAGGCAACCGCAACACCCATCTCGCCTACCGGCTGCGGGCCATCTTCGCCGAAAACCGCCTTTGTTAGCGGCCGCTCCGGCCCCGGCCGCCGGGCGGCTCCTCCCCGACACCGTCCGGTGGTTGCAACACCTCCGAAAAAATGGTGTAAAATACTCTGGTCTTTTTGCTCATGATGATTATTGTCATCCACTGGGACAAGGCGCGTGCACGCCTCGCCCGTATGCATAGAACACCAAAGTCAAGGAGACGTCCGTTATGCTCAGCGAGAAACTGGAAGATGCCCTCAATGAACAGATGAATTGGGAAATCTTCTCCGCCAATCTGTATCTCTCCATGTCCTCCCATTTCGCCCATGTGGGGCTGTCCGGGTTCGCCACCTGGATGAACGCCCAGTATCAGGAGGAGATGTTCCACGCCATGCGTTTCTTCAACTACATCAACGACGCCGGTGGCCACGCCAAGCTCGGCGCCATCGGCGCCCCGCAGCACACCTGGGAGACGCCGCTGGCCGCCTTCGAGGACGCCCTGGAGCATGAGAAGGGCGTGACCGCGCGCATCAACAAGATCGCCGACCTGGCCGTGGAGGAGCGCAACCATGCAGTGGGCATCTTCCTGCAGTGGTTCATCTCCGAGCAGGTGGAGGAAGAGGACAACGTCAGCGATGCCGTCGGCAAGCTCAAACTCGTGGGCGACGGCGGCGGGCTGTTCATGCTCGACCGCGACCTCGGCACCCGGGTCTTCACTCCGCCGACCAACGCATAACCAGCCGAATCAATCCGGCCGGGAGGCAACCACCCGTTCCTCCCGGCCTTTTTTCAACCGCAACCAGGGGACCGCATGCCAGAAAAAAGCATCAACATCGTCATCGGCGGCGCGGCGGGCCAGGGACTGGTCACCATCGGCCAGCTGCTTTCCAAGGCCATAACCAGGGCTGGACATCATCTTCTGGTGACCCAGCGCTACATGTCCAGGGTGCGCGGCGGGCACAACACCTACGCCATCCGCATGGGCGAGGAGGATCTGCTCGGCGGGACCGAGTCCATCGACATCCTGGCCGCCCTCAACGCGGAGACCCTCGAGAAACACCTGAACGATTTGGGGAAGGGCGGACTGGTCGTGGCCGGAGCCGACCTCGACACCGCGGGGCTCAACGCGCTGCGCATTCCCTACGAGGAGCTCTCCTCCAAAAAGCTTTTCCACAACACCGCCATGCTCGGCGTGCTCGGGCGGGCCGTCAACATCGACGTCGCCATTCTGGAGGAACTGCTCCGGCAGACCTTCGGCAAGAAGGGCGACGAGGTGGTCGACGCCAACCTCGACGTCCTGCGCAAGGCCTATGCCTGGGTTTCGGGCCAGGACCACGAGTTCTTCTGCGACATCAAGTCCGGCGGCTCCAAGGGCCGGATGATGCTCAACGGCAACGAGGCCATCGGCCTGGGCGCCCTGGCCGCGGGCTGCAACTTCGTCTCCTTCTATCCCATGACTCCTTCCACCGGGGTGGCCATGACCCTCATCGCCAAGGGCGCGCCCCTGGGCCTGCAATACGAGCAGGTGGAGGACGAGATCGCGGCCATGAACATGGCGCTCGGCGCATCCTACGCCGGAGCCCGCGCCCTGGTGACCACCTCCGGCGGCGGCTTCGCCCTCATGGAGGAGGCGGTCAGCCTGGCCGGCGTGTCCGAGACCCCCATCGTCTGCGTGGTGGTCCAGCGTCCCGGCCCGGCCACGGGCCTGCCCACCCGCACCGAGCAGGCGGACCTCAACCTGGTGCTCAGCTCCGGCCACGGCGAGTTCCCCCGGGCCATCTTCGCCCCGGCCACGCCCGAGGACTGCTTCTACCTGACCCACCGGGCCTTCGACCTGGCCGAGACCTACCAGACCCCGATCTTCATCCTGTCCGAGCAATACCTGGCCGACAGCTACCGCGCCGTGGAGCCGTTCGACCTGGACGGCCTTCCCGAGGTCGCCGGGCCGCTGCTGGAGTGGAAGGAGGGCGAGTACAAGCGGTACGTCGTCACGGACGACGGCATCTCCCCGAGGCTCATTCCCGGCTTCACCGAAGCCCTGGTCCGGGCCGATTCCCACACCCACGAGGAGAACTCCAAGATATCCGAGGACAAGGCGGTTCGCGTGGCCATGAATTCCAAGCGGCTGCGCAAGGAATCCGGCCTGTTCGAGGAGGTCATCGGCCCCGACTACTACGGCGCGGACAAGCCGGACGCGCTCATGGTCTGCTGGGGCCCCAACCTGGGCGCCTGCCTGGAGGCCCTGGACCGCTATGAGGGCGACAAGTCCCTGGCCGTCCTGCACTTCAAGCAGGTCTACCCCCTGCGCGAGGAGCAGTTTATGGACTTCCTCGAAGGCGCTGGCCGGGTCATAGCCGTGGAAGGCAACGCCACGGCCCAGTTCGCCCAGCTCATCGCCCGCGAGACAGGGTTCATGGTGCCCGACCGCATCCTGCGTTTCGACGGCCGGGCCATGACCTGGGAATACGTCCTCAAGGGCCTCACCGACATCCTCTAGACCAGGAGCGAAATATGGTTTCCATCGAAGATTACGGCGAATTCGAGACCGCGTGGTGCCCGGGCTGCGGCAACTTCTCCATCATCAAATGCCTCAAGCAGGCCCTGGCCGAACAGGACCTCGCGCCCCACGACATCATCATATCCTCCGGCATCGGCCAGGCGGCCAAACTGCCGCACTACATGCGCTGCAACATGTTCAACGGGCTCCACGGCCGGTCCCTGCCCGTGGCCCAGGGCATCAAGATGGCCAACCCGGAGATGCACGTGATCGTCTCCTCCGGCGACGGGTGCAGCTACGGCGAGGGCGGCAACCACTTCCTGGCGGCCGTGCGGCGCAACATGGACCTGACCGTGCTCGTCCACGACAACCAGATCTACGGCCTGACCAAGGGTCAGGCCAGCCCGACCTCGGCGCGCGGCCACGTGACCAAGGCCCAGCCCGAGGGCAACCGGTCCGACGGGTTCAATCCCGTGGCCACCACCGTGGCCATGCGCGCGAGCTTCGTGGCCCGCGCCTTCTCCGGCGAACCCGAGCACCTGGTCGCGACCATCAAGGAGGCCATGGCCCACAAGGGCTTCTCCCTGGTGGACATCCTCCAGCCCTGCGTCTCCTTCAACAAGGTCAACACCTACGCCTGGTACAAGGAGCGCACCTACATCCTCGAGGATCACGACCCCACGGACTGGGCGTCGGCCATGACCCTGAGCGAGGAGTTCGGCGACCGCATACCGCTGGGCGTCATCTACCGCGAGGACAAGCCGGTCTTCGGGCACGGCGGCAGGTTGGCCGAACTCGGCTACGATAAAAACGACTTGAAAGCGGTCTTGCAGTCGTATACCTAAAGCGGCTGCTTACGAAATCCACTTTCAACGAGGTCCATCCATGAGCAACGAAGCGGAAAAGATCATCTACTCCATGTACAAGGTGACCAAGCGTCACGGGCAGAAGGAGGTGCTCAAGAGCGTCTCCCTGTCCTACTTCTACGGCGCCAAGATCGGCGTGCTCGGCCTGAACGGCTCGGGCAAGTCGTCGCTGCTCAAGATCCTGGCCGGGGTGGATGACCAGTTTGAGGGCGAAATCCAGGTCAAGGACGGCTACACCATCGGCTATCTCGAACAGGAACCCCTGGTCGACGAGTCGCGCACCGTGCGCGAAGTGGTCGAGGAGGGCGTGGCCGACGTCATGGACATCGTCCGCGAATACAACGCCATCAACGAGAAGTTCGCCGAGCCCATGGAGCCCGAGGAGATGGACGCCCTGATCGAAAAGCAGGGCAAGGTCCAGGAACTCATGGACGCCAAGGGCGCGTGGGACATCGATTCCAAGCTTGAGATGGCCATGGAATCCCTGCGCTGTCCCCCGGCCGACACTCCGGTGTCGGTCATCTCCGGCGGCGAGCGTCGCCGGGTGGCCCTGTGCCGCCTGCTGCTCCAGGCCCCGGACATCCTCCTCCTGGACGAGCCCACCAACCACCTGGACGCGGACTCCGTGGCCTGGCTGGAGCGGTTCCTGTCCTCCTTCCCCGGCACCGTCATCGCCGTGACCCACGACCGCTACTTCCTGGACAACGTGGCGGGTTGGATTCTCGAACTTGATCGCGGCCGGGGCATCCCCTGGAAGGGCAACTACTCGTCCTGGCTCGAACAGAAGCAGAACCGTCTGGCCCAGGAGGGCAAGCAGGAGGCCGACCGCCAGAAGACCCTGGAGCGCGAGCTCGAGTGGATCCGCATGTCGCCCAAGGGCCGCCGCGCCAAGTCCAAGGCGCGCATCAACGCCTACGAGTCCATGCTCTCCCACGAGGCCGAGCGGCTGGCCGACGACCTCCAGATCTACATTCCGCCGGGACCGCATCTCGGCAAACAGGTGGTCGTGGCCGAACATGTGACCAAATCCAAGGGCGACAAATTGCTCATGGAGGACCTCAGCTTCATCCTGCCGCCCAACGCCATCGTCGGCATCATCGGCCCCAACGGCGCGGGCAAGTCCACCTTGTGCAGGATGATCGTGGGCGAGGAACAGCCCGATTCCGGGACCCTGACCCTCGGGGCCACGGTCAAGCTGGCCTACGCCGACCAGAACCGCGAATCCCTGATCCCCGGCAAGACCGTCTACGAGATCATCAGCGGCGGGGCGGAGTTCATCAAGCTCGGCGACCGCGAGATCAACGCACGGGCCTACTGCTCGCGCTTCAACTTCGCCGGTGCCGACCAGCAGAAGAAGGTCGACGTGCTGTCCGGCGGCGAACGCAACCGCGTGCACATGGCCCAGATGCTCAAATCCGGCGCCAACGTGCTCCTGCTCGACGAACCGACCAACGACCTGGACGTTAACACCATGCGCGCCCTGGAGGACGGCCTGGAGAACTTCGCGGGCTGCGTGCTGGTCATCAGCCACGACCGCTGGTTCCTCGATCGTATCGCCACCCACATCATCGCCTTCGAAGACGACGCCAAGGTGGTCATGGTCGAAGGCAACTACTCCGAATACGACGCCGACCGCAAGAAACGCCTCGGCGCCGACGCCGACCAGCCGCACCGGTTGAAGTTCCGCAAATTGACGCGATAGATACACAACGAAAAAGGGCCGGTGAAACCGGCCCTTTTTCGTTGAGTGTGCCTCCGGCGGTCGGGGGAAGGGGGAAAGGAAACCCTTTGAAAAGGGCTTTCCTTTCCCCCTTCCCCCGAACCCCCATC
>NZ_JBGLYH010000047.1:0-33190 GCF_041414475.1 Pseudodesulfovibrio karagichevae | reverse complement strand
CAACCATCGCTGATCCATAGGTTTGACCTCATTCCAGGGCATGGGCACCTCCAGGCTCTCATGCCCAAAGTGTTACCCATGTTCCCGGGCTAATGTGTTACCTATGTACCCGGGCTGTACCCCCTTCCCCCCTTCCCCCGAACCCCCATCCCACTTTCCCTCCTAAACTTTATGTATGCGCATGCGCGCGGATGGCGGGTTGAGGTAATAGGGGGCTTCCGCGCGGGGAATGTACGAGTAAGGTGATGTGTAGGAGGGCGATTTGCCGCATCGCGTGCGCATCCCGCGAAGCGGTCCCGAAAGGTTTTGGAGATCCTCAAGGGCCTTTTCAAGAGGTTCTTAAGCCGTCGGAGACGTCCGCGCACGAAAAAAGGGGCTCGCGCAAGCGAGCCCCTTTTTTCGTGGATTGAGTCTGAACCGCTATTCGGAGGATAGGCTGTTGTCCGAGCCTTCGGCGCCTTCGAGGAGCTTGATGGCTTCGAGTCCGGCCTCCACCGGGTTGACGTGCACGCCGACGCTGGCGGAGGTGCTGGTGGTGGTCTTGGTATACGAGCCGTCGCTCTCGTGCTTGGTGGAGGAGTGGCTGCTGCCCCATTCCTTGTCCGTGCCCACGGTGGGGGCGGCCACGGCCGCGCCTTCGAGCACGGCCTCGGCCTCCTTGGCCGGGTCGTCGGCCACGGCGCTGCCCAGGGTGGCGGGCTCGGTGGTCGAGACGTTATCGGCCTGGCCTTGCTCCAGGCGCTTGCGGTCGGCCGGGTCGAGCTGGTCGGCGGAGATGGTCACGGGCTCGTCGGCCTGGGCCGTCGCCTGGGCGGGAGCGTTCACGGACTGGAGCCGGACCACGACCGAGGCGGGCGAGAGCACGTAGGCGTCGCCGGATTCCTCTTCAGCGCCCACGCTCATGAGGGCGTTGGCCACGGCCCCTTCCGTATTCGCCCCGTTTGAGCTCTGCCACAGCCCGGACTGGGTGGCGTCGCGGGTGACGCCCGCGGTGTCGTATTTGCGGGTGATCTGGACGTCCACCTGTTTGTAGCCGTCCTTCTTGACGGTCAGGATGTGCGGCTGGGTTTTTTCCAGGGTGACGTTGCACGGCGTGGTGCCCACGGCCTGGCCGTCGGCCAGGACCTGCGCCCCGTCGGGGTTGGAGCTCACCGGGATGTTCTGGGTGGCGGCGGAACAGGCGGACAGCGCGATACAGACTAAAAAGATAAGCGGATACAGGACCTTCATGGGTGCTCCTCACGGGTTTTTTCATGGCTATACGGAAAGAGGGGAGGCTATTCAATTAGATATTGTAAAAAATACCGCCCTTGCCTGGGCTTGACCGGTCGGCCCTTCTTATGTAGGTAGGTGTTGTTCCGTATATCAAGATATCCTGATATAGAGCGAAGCGAATGGAAATAATAAAATATTGCAAAGCGTTGTCCGATGAAACCCGGGCGCGACTGGTCAATGTCCTGCTGGAATACGAGCTCAATGTGGGCGAAATCGTCCAGGTCATGGAGATGGGGCAGTCGCGGATTTCGCGGCATCTCAAGATCCTGTCCGAGTCCGGGCTGGTGGACGTGCGCCGGGAGGGGCTGTGGGCCTTTTACCGGGTCAGCGAGGACGGGCCCGGCCGGGCGTTCCTGAACGGCGTGGGCGAGCTCATGTCCGGCGAGCCGGAGCTCAAGCGGGACCGCAGCCGGGCCGAGAAGGTCATCCTGGAACGCACGGCGGCCACCCGCCAGTTCTTCGACGACATCGCGCCCGAGTGGGACCGCATGACCGCCGAGGTCCTGGGCGACCTGGACCTGGGCCGCGAGATCCAGTCCCGGCTGCCCGAGTGCGACTGCGCCGCGGACATCGGCTGCGGCACGGGCGACATGCTCGAGATCCTGTCCCGCTCGTCGCGTTCGGTCATCGGCGTGGACAACTCGCCCAAGATGCTCGAACTGGCCGAGGAGCGCTTCTCCGGCGACGGGCGCATGAGCCTGCGCATCGGCGAAATGACCCACCTGCCCCTGCGCGACTGGGAGGCGGACTGCACGGTCATGTCCCTGGTCCTGCACCACCTGGCCATGCCGCTGGACGCCATCCGCGAGGCGGGCAGGGTGCTCAAGATCGGCGGTCGGCTGATCATCGCCGAGTTTGACCAGCACGAGAACGAGCTCATGCGCTCGGAGTACGGCGACCGTCGGCTCGGCATCCCCCGGGAGAGCATGTGCAACTGGCTGGAGGAAGCGCGTTTCGATATCCGTTCGGTTACGGAATTCAAGGTCAACATGGGCCTCGTGGTGGTCCTGTACGAGGCCGAAAAACGATAACAATCCCTTATCTGGAGGTATTTATGTCCAAGAACGTCATGCCCGTCGATCCCAAGTGCGAATGCAAGGTGGCCGACATGTCCCTGGCCGAGTGGGGCCACACCGAGATGCAGCTGTCCGAGCGCGAGATGCCCGGCCTCATGGCCATCATCGAGAAGCACGGCAAGGAAAAACCGCTCAAGGGTCTGAAGGTCACGGGCTCCCTGCACATGACCATCCAGACCGCCATGCTCATCAAGTGCCTGCATGCGCTGGGCGCGGACATCCGCTGGGCGTCCTGCAACATCTTTTCCACCCAGGACCACGCCGCCGCGGCCATCGCCGACTCCGGCATGGCCAAGGTCTTCGCCTGGAAGGGCGAGACCCTGGAGGACTACTGGTGGTGCACCGAGCAGGCCCTGACCTGGCCCGACGGCTCCGGTCCGGACCTGATCGTGGACGACGGCGGCGACGCCACCCTGCTCATCCACCAGGGCGTCAAGGTCGAGGCAGACCCGTCCCTGTGCGACAAGGAATACGACGTCCACGAGTTCCAGATCATCATGGACCGTCTGGCCGCCTCGGTGAAGGCCAACCCGACCAAGTGGACCGAAATCGCCAAGAAGGTGCGCGGCGTGTCCGAGGAGACCACCACGGGCGTGCATCGCCTCTACGAGATGCAGCGCGCGGGCGAATTGCTCTTCCCGGCCATCAACGTCAACGACTCCGTGACCAAGTCCAAGTTCGACAACCTGTACGGCTGCCGCGAGTCCCTGGCCGACGGCATCAAGCGCGCCACCGACGTGATGGTCGCCGGCAAGGTCGTGGTCGTGGTCGGCTACGGCGACGTGGGCAAGGGCTGCGCACAGTCCATGCGCGGCTTCGGCGCGCGCGTGCTGGTCACCGAGATCGACCCCATCTGCGCCCTGCAGGCCGCCATGGAAGGGTACGAGGTGACCACCATGGACGACGCCGCTTCCCGCGGCGACATCTTCGTCACCTGCACCGGCAACTACCACGTGGTCACCGGCAAGCACATGGAGGCCATGAAGGACGAGGCCATCCTGTGCAACATCGGCCACTTCGATTCCGAGATCGAGATGGTCTACCTGGAGAAGACCCCCGGCTGCGTGCGCAAGGAGGTCAAGCCCCAGGTGGACAAGTGGACCATGCCATCCGGCAAGTCCATCATCATCCTGGCCGAAGGCCGCCTGGTCAACCTCGGCTGCGCCACCGGCCACCCGAGCTTCGTCATGTCCAACTCCTTCACCAACCAGGCCCTGGCCCAGCTCGACCTGGCCAAGAACGACTACGAGCCCAAGGTCATGATCCTGCCCAAGAAGCTGGACGAGGAAGTGGCCCGCCTCCACCTGGACCGCCTCGGCGTCAAGCTCGAGAAGCTGACCAAGAAGCAGGCCGACTACATCGGCGTGGACGTGGAAGGCCCGTTCAAGCCGGATCACTACCGCTACTAATCGAGCGATCGCGATTGCAACGAAGAGGGAAGCCCGAGCGGCTTCCCTCTTTTTTTTGCGCGGCGGCGGCCCTATCGCGGCGGCTGGATTCAGCCGGGTAATATTTAGGACTTGATTTGCGGTGCCTATTGGTCCAATATAGAAAAAGTGTAAAATATACTGCCTGATATCGGGTTCCACGCCCGATGCCGGAGAGCGCCTTCATGAATATCGCCTGTATCGTGCTGCCTACCTACAACGAGTCGGAGAATGTCAAGATTCTGCTGCCTCGCATCTTTGAACAGGCGGACAGGATCGCCAGCCACGAGCTCCATATGCTGGTGGTCGACGACAATTCGCCGGACGGAACCGCCGGGGTCGTCCGGGGGATGCAAGCGCGGTTTCCCCGCCTTCACCTCATAACCGGGGAAAAGAAGGGGCTGGGCGCCGCCTACAAGCGGGGGTTCGCCCACGCCATCGCCGAACTCGACCCGGACGTCATCCTGCAGATGGACGCGGACCTGCAACACTCGCCCGAACTGCTGCCGCTGATGATCGACCTGCTGCAGCACGGGTTCACATTCGTCATCGGTTCCCGGTTCATCTTCGGCGGGAGCACGCCGGACTTTTCCCTCAGAAGAAGAACGATGAGCCTGGTCGGGAACTGGCTGCTGCGGAATATGGGCGGGTTGCCGTCCATCCGGGACTGCACGTCCGGGTTCCGCTGCATCAAGGCGGAATTGCTGAAGCGGTGCGACCTGACCGGGTTGTCCACCAAGGGATATTCCTTTCAGTCGTCGCTGCTGTTCGAACTGGTGCGCAACGGTGCCAAGGTCATCGAAGTGCCGATCACCTTTCCGGACCGGGTCCGGGGCGAATCCAAGCTGAGCTTCGCCGACCAGGTCGAGTTCCTGTTCAATCTGGCCCGGATTCGATTCAGAAAGTCGAGTGAATTTACGCGATTTCTGTTGGTTGGTGCCTCGGGCGTCGTGGTCAACCTCGGGCTGTATTATCTGCTGACGCGCCTGTTTTCGGTCAGCCTGGAGATTGCCGCGCCCATTGCCATTGAGGTCTCCATCGTGTCCAATTTCATCCTGAACAACCTCTATACGTTCCGGGAGCGCGACTCCAGGAACAGCCTGATGCGGCGCTTCCTGTACTTCCACGTCGCCGCCGGGGTTGCCGGGGTAGTGAATTATTCCATATTCATGTTGCTGGTGAAGGGCGTCGGGATGTTCGACATGTTCGCCAACTGCGTCGGCATCGCCGCCGGAACGGTCGTGAACTACCTGATGAATTCGCGCATCACCTGGGTCGGAAAGAAGAAGGACGGATCGTTTCCCATAGACAGGCGGCCAATGCGATAGGGGCTTCAACGCATCATGCCGCCACGACAACAAGCCGATGACCGACAATAAACCGCACTTTTGGGGAACCCCCTACGTGGCCCTGCCGCTGCTGCTGGTCCTGGCGTTCGCCGTCAGGTTTTCCTATTTTTATACGCCGACAATCGGGTGGGACGAGTCCACCTTCATCCTGTTCGGGCAGCATATCCTCAACGGGGGCCTGCCGTACGTCGATTACTTCGACATAAAGCCCCCGCTCCTGTTCTATTTCTTCGCCGGGGCGATCAAGTTGTTCGGGGCCACCATTCCGGCCGTCCGCGTCGCGGGCGCCCTGTGCGTCTTCCTTGCGGCGAGCGCCTGCTATTTCCTCGGCAGGCATATGTGGGGCAAGGCGGCAGGCCTGTTTGCCGGAATCCTGTGCATCTCCGGCATGTCCGTCGGGAATGGGATGGCGGTCCTGTCGGAGACGGTCGCCGTGGCGCCCCTGATGGCCTGCGCGTATCTGGTGATCGCCTGGAACCGGCGGGGATGGGCCATGTTCCTGGCTGGTGCGCTCATGGGCGCGGCCGTGCTGATCCGGAGCAACCTGGCGTACACGTGCCTTCTCTCGGCTCCGGCCATCCTGTATCTGTTGTACAAGAACGGGAGCAGGCTGTTTGGCGGGGCGCTGGCCTATGCGCTTGGCGGGATCGTCGTCCTGCTTGCCGCCCTTTACCCGTTCTATGCGCGCGATGCCTTGATGGATGTTTACAGGGCCACTGTCCTGGCGCCGATGGTTTCGACGGGCGGTGGGTTGAGCCTCAGGGGACTGGGTGGGCTCATTTCTTCGTGGAACGCCGGTTGGGGCATTTTGATGGTGTTGTCGGTTTGCGGCATCTACTTGTGCCTGACACAGGTCAGACAGGTTTCGCCCAGGTCCCGTTCGGCTCTGATCTTTATTTTTTCGGTCATAGTGGCGACGATTGCTTCCATTGTTGAGGGGAAAACCATCCATGGGCATTATCTCCTGCAAATAATCCCCATGCTGTCGCTTTTCGGAGGGTACAGTCTCTATTACCTGTATGAGAATTGCGGCAACTTGCACGTACTCGTGTATGCGTTGTGTCTTTATATCACGCTGTTGCCGCTGTGCCCGATGCGCGCAACGGCCATGCAGTTGATCCAGGTCGCCCGGGGCCTCGACAGTGATTACTCTGTGGTAAGAAGCGGCGAGTCGAGGACAGCCGCATACATAAAAGAGCATCTCCCGGAAGGCAGGAAGATATGGGTCATGGATAACCACATCATCTACTGGTTTCTGTCCATGTCCCCTCCGTCAAAGTACGTTTTGCACCCGAGCCTGATCGCATTGCCCGATGAAATCACAGCTGCATCCAGGGGCGAAACATCGAATGTAACGGCGGCAGAGGATATTTTCCGTCAAAGGCCATACTTTATCGTCCGCAGCACGGCCAATTGGTACGTCGTCGACGGGACTCTCGTGGGCGACCTGATAAATGCGTCGATGAAGCGCATGTACAAGAAGGTCGTGCAATTCGGGGATTTGATCGTTTACCGGATTGTGGATGGCTAGTCCCCTTCCGTTGCCTTGCCGCCCTCCCGCAGTCCTGCGGCGGGACTTTCCATATCTCCCGCTCCGGTCGTAACGCCAACGGTTCAGTGTCACCATGCCGCTCATGGCCTCTACAGCCGTGCCGTTTCATCTGTTCGGGCGGGCAATGAGCCGCGTCCGAAAACGGGGGGTGGATCGTCGGCTCTTGCGCTGGGTCCCCCCTCATGTTTATGAGGACGGGCGGGGGGCGGTTGTGATAGGTAGGCCGACATGATGAATGCCCGCTGGTACAGAATGTTGCCGCTCGTGCTGCCCCTGCTGGCGGTCCTTCTTTGGACCGGCCCGGCGTGGGCCCTGAACGTGAACGTCCGGGTATCCAGCTTCAAGATGGACCTGGGGCTCGAGTACGCGCCGGGGAACCTGATGGACGGAGACCCGTCCACGGCCTGGGCCGGGGGGAGCATCTCCTCGGGCGAGGGGCAGTGGATGGAGTTTTCCTTCGACATGCCGGTGCGGGTCACGGGGCTGGGCATCTACAACGGGCACCAGGGCGAGGGGCAGTTCGAGAAGTTCCGGCGCATCCGGTCCGGCAGGGTGGTCTATCCCGACGGCTCGGAGTTCCCCTTCTGGCTGCGTGACGAGAAGGGCGAGCAGGTCGTCAAGTGTCCGGGCAAGCCCGCAAAATCGCTGCGCGTCGTGGTCGATTCGGTCTTTCCCGAGGGCGTGGCCCTGGCGCGGATGAAGCTGGCCGTGTCCGAGGTCAAGCTGTACCTGACGCTGATGTCCGTGCCGGAGAGCGGGGAGCAGGGCAAGGGCGGGGCGGACGGGAAGTTCGTGCCCCAGGTGCCGCCTGCGGACACGGTCAATCCCGTGCCCGAGGAGATCAAGGCCCTGCTCCGCGATTTCTACGTCAAGCAGGCCACCCTGGACGACGACTACTACCTGCTGTTCGCGCCCCACGTGCGCGACCGGTTCGACTTCCAGTTCGAGGTCTTCAAGGAAATCCAGCGTCAGCGCAAGACCTACAAGCTGTTCCGCGCGGCCAAGGTGGACCCGGCCGGGCTCGGTTTCGAGCTGGTCTACCTGGACAAGGACGTGGCCGAGGTCCGGGCGTTCGGAACCTACCGCGTGCAGGTGGGCAAGCTGGACAAGAACCTGGAGGACGATTCGGTCTTCGTGCTCATGAAGGGGCGTGAGGGCTGGAAGATTCTCGAACTCGACGGTCAGGAAGAAGATTTTTAATCGAATGACAGCCAAATCAGGCTGTTAGACAATCCAGACATCAACCAGCTCCGAGGCGTAGAGCCCTTCGGACTCGGCCGGGATCACGGCCAGGCCGTGGGCCTGGACGATGGTCCGCAGCAGGCCGGACTTGCCGAGCACCGGGTGGGCCAGGGGCGGCTGTCCGTCGCGTTCCTCCAGGCGGATGCGGACATAGTCCTCGCGGCCCGACTTGGAGGCCACGTTGCGGGCCAGCTCGGCCTTGCGCAGGCAGCGCCGGTTCGGGGAGAAGGCCTGCGCGTCGCCCATGAGGTGGCGGATCAGCGGCAGGACCAGGACGTGGACCACGACCAGGGCCGAGGTCACCTGTCCGGGCAGGCCGAGCACGGGCTTGTTGCCCACGCGGCCGAGGATGGTCGGCTTGCCGGGGCTGATGGCCACCCCGTGGGCCAGGACGTCCGCGTCCTCCATGGCCTCGATGGCTTGAACCGTGAGGTCGCGTACGCCGATGGAGCTGCCCCCGGACAACAGGACCACGTCGTTTTCGGCGATGGCCTTTTCCAGCGCCATGCTCAGGCTCCGGAGGTCGTCCTTGATGATGCCGTAGGTCACGGGCTCGCCGCCCGCCTGTTCCACCAGGGCGGCGACGGTGTGGGTGTTCACGTCGCGCACCTGGCCAGGCTTCGGGGTCCTGCCGACCTCGATGAGCTCGTCGCCCGTGGACAGGATGCCCACCTTGGGCCGCCGGCGCAGGGAGAGCGCCTCGAAGCCCAGGGCCGCGGCCAGGCCGATCTCCTGGGGACGCAGGATTGTTCCGGCGGCCAGGGCTTCGGCGTCCTTGCGGGCGTCCTCGCCGCGCTGCATGACGTTCTCGCCCGGGGCCACGGATTTGCGGATCTCGATGGTCCCGCCCACGGTCTCTTCCTGCATGGCCTGGGTGTGCTCGACCATGACCACGGCGTCCGCGCCCTCGGGCAGCACGCCGCCTGTGGCGATGCGCGCGCACTCGCCCGGCATGAGGGCGGTGTCCGGCAACTTGTCGATGGGCAGGGCGGCCACGCACTCCAGGTAGCCGGGGTTGGACTCCCCGGCCCCGAACACGTCGCGGGCATTGAGCGCGAACCCGTCCATGCAGGAACGGTCGAGCAGGGGCCAGTCGTGCGGCGCGATCAGGCCCTGGGCCAGGACGCGCCCGGCCGCCCGGGCCAGGTCCACGGTCTCGGGACCGAGCGGCGCGAACCCGCGCAGCAAGGCCTCGAACTCGGACCGGGAAATGATCGTGAAAAATCCGTGTTCCATGCTCCCGGCCTAGTAGATGATTTCGGTGCCGATACCGGATTTGGTGAACAGCTCCAGCAGGATGCAGTTCTCCACCCGGCCGTCGATGATGGCCGATTTCTCCACCCCGGCCACGGCCTCCAGGCAGCAGGTGATCTTGGGGATCATGCCGCCGGTGACCACGCCCGAGCGGATGGCCTCGAAGGCCTCCTTGGCGGTCAGGGAGGTGACCAGCTCGCCCTCGGCGTCGAGCAGGCCGGGTACGTCGGTCAGGAGGTACAGCCGTTTGGCCCCGAGCGCGGTGGCCACGGCCCCGGCCACGGAGTCGGCGTTGATGTTGTAGGTCGCGCCGTCCTTGTCCACGCCCACGGGCGCGATGACCGGGATGAACCCGTCGTTCAGCAGCGAGTGGATGAGCTTGGTGTTGACCGAGGTGACCTCCCCGACCTTGCCGAGGTCGATGATCTCGGGCGGGGCGTCCTTCTTCTCGACGGCCAGCTCCTTGGGCTCGGCCATGATCAGCCGCCCGTCCTTGCCGGACAGCCCCACGGCCTCGCCGCCGTGCAGGTTGATCAGGTTGACGATCTCCTTGTTGACCTTGCCCACCAGGACCATCTCGACCACGTCCATGGTGGCCTGGTCCGTGACCCGGTACCCCTCGCGGAAGTGGGACTCGATGTTCAGGGCCTTGAGCATCTTGCCGATCTGCGGACCGCCGCCGTGCACGACCACCGGGTTGATGCCGATGTACTTGAGCAGGATGATGTTCAGGGCGAAGGCGCGCTTCAGGTCCTCGTCGATCATAGCGTTGCCGCCGTACTTGATGACGATGGTCTTGCCGAAGAATTCGGTGATGAACGGCAGGGTCTCGATGATGGACTTGGCCTGAAGCTGGTACCGCTTCATGTCCCGCGCGCTGATGGACTCGTGTTTCATGCCTGGCTCCTGGTTGCCGGAAATGTGCTGGAATAGGGCCGAATTGTCGTGGAAAGACGGCGGGAAGTCAATTGCAGCCTTGAACGGTTCGCCTTGGTAGTGCAGGCTGCAGCCAGGAGCAGGACCAGACAGAGCAGGGTGGGGAGTGCTGTAAACTTCATGAAGGCTCGCAGGGTCTCGGGTGCGGCGGATCGATCGCTGGTCTGAATGATATATATAGAAAAACGTAGAGAGAAAGTTGTCGCGAAGTCAACAGATTGCTGTTGCGGGCATTGTTCGGATTCTGTTAAATCCTCCTAAAGTGCGAGGAAATTAACCAGAGGATAACCATATGCGACTGAGCTTCAACAGGATGGAATGGGCGGGCTCCATGGGCGACCTGGGGACCCTGCTACCGCTGGCCTTCGGCATGATCATGATCAACGGGCTGTCCGCCACCGGGCTGTTCCTGACCGTGGGGCTCATGTACCTCGTGGCCGGGGTCTACTACCGGGTGCCCATTGCGGTGCAGCCCATGAAGGTCGTCTCGGCCTACGCCATCGGCCTGGCCCTGTCGCCCCAGATGATCACCGCCTCGGGCATCCTCCTGGCCGTGGTGCTCCTGTTCCTCGGGACCACCGGCCTGGTCGACCGGGTGGCGCGCCTGGTGCCCAAGCCGGTCATCCGGGGCGTGCAGCTGTCCACCGGCATCCTGCTCCTGTCCAAGGGCGTTTTCCTCATCGTGGGCAAGAACCCGCTCCAGCTCATGGATGGGGTCCCGGAGCCGTTCCTGATGGTCCAGTCCATCGGACCGGTGTCCATGTCCATCATCTCCGGCGTGCTCTTCGGGCTCATCGCCCTGCTGCTGTTGCGCAGCCGCCGCTTCCCGGCCGGTCTGGTGGTGGTCGCGTCCGGAGCGGTCTTCGGCACCCTGTTCGGGGCCTGGCGCGAGTTGGTCGGTATCCATGTCGGTCTGCACCTGCCCGAGATCCTGCCCTTCGGCATCCCGACCCTGCCGGACTTCAGCTTCGCCCTGCTCGCCCTGGTGGCCCCGCAGATCCCCATGACCATGGGCAACGCGGTCATCGCCAGCCGGGACCTGAGCTTCGAATACTTCGGCAACGAGAGCCGCCGGGTCACGGACCGCGCCCTGTGCGTCTCCATGGGGCTGGCCAACGTCTTTGCGGCCCTGGTGGGCGGCATGCCGGTCTGCCACGGCGCGGGCGGCCTGGCCGCGCACTACACCTTCGGGGCGCGTACGGCGGGCTCCAACGTGATCATCGGCGTGCTCTTCGTGGCCCTGGCCGTGCTCCTGGGCTCCCAGGCCATCAACGTCCTGCATCTGCTGCCCATGGGCGTGCTCGGCATGCTCCTGTTCTTCGCCGGGGCGCAGCTCGCCCTGACCATCCAGGACGTGCAGACCCGCTCCGGCCTGTTCATCATGATGGTCATGCTCGGCATCACCATGGCTTCCAACCTGGCCTGGGCCTTCGGCGTGGGCATCTGCATGACCTGGATCATCGAAAAGGGCAGGATCTCCATCTAGGCATGATGCTCGATCGGGCGCGATTCCAAACGGCTTGCCATTTCTCTCCCGGCAGGTACAATGTATGGGAATCTGAAAACAATTCACGGAGGAAAACCGCATGGGCAAGCTGATCAAGGAGAAGGACCCCAAGGGGCGGCTGCATATCGACACCCCGCTCATGGGCGAGTCCCTGGTGGACCGCGCACTGCTCAAGAGCACCGAGGCGGGCGAGTACTTCCGCATGCAGCCGGACGTGAACGTGCTCAAGATCGGCGGCCAGTCCATCATGGACCGTGGGGCCAAGGCGCTGTTCCCCATTCTCGAAGAGTTGGTCAAGGCCAAGGAAAAGCACAAGATTCTGCTCATGTGCGGCGGCGGCACCCGGGCCCGCCACGTCTACTCCATCGGCGTGGACCTGGGCATGCCCACCGGCGTCCTGTCCAAGCTCGGCGACAAGGTCTCGGCCCAGAACGCCGAGATGCTCTCGGTCCTGCTGGCCAAGCACGGCGGCGCCCTGATCGGCCACGGCGACCACCTGGAGCAGCTGCACATGTACTGCCAGCTCGGCTACCTGCCCATCACCACCGGTATCCCGCCCTACGGGTTCTTCGAGCATCCGGCCGAGCATGGCTCCATCCCGCCCCACCGGACCGACTCCGGGGCCTTCCTCCTGGCCGAAAATATCGGCGCGCGCTCGCTCATCTACCTCAAGGACGAGAAGGGCATGTTCGAGAGCGACCCCAAGAAGGCCAAGAGCCGCGACGCGCTCAAGTTTTTCGACAAGATCCACGTGGACGAGCTGCTCAAGCTCGACCTCGACGACCTCATCGTCGAGCGGCCGGTCCTGACCTTCCTCAAGAACGCCAAGACCCTCAAGTCGTTCCAGATCATCGACGTGCTCCGGCACCCCGAACATCTCCACGCCGCCCTGGACGGCGAACACGTCGGCACGATCGTTTACAAGGATTGACGCATCCGGCGCCCATGGGACGGGGAAGGACGGCCAAGCCGAAAACGGCCGCCGATCCCCGTCCCATGGACCCATCTTTTCCCTCTTCCCGGCCATGTTGCGTCGGGGCCGCAGCACGAGACAAAAGACCCTGCCGACGCATCGGCAGGGTCTTTCATGCTCTTAAAAAGGGAGCGGTTCGGGCATGCGTTTTCTTCCGGGGGCTTTCGCCGCAGCGCGGCTGGCCACGTGAGGACGAAAGCCCCTCCGGAAAGAATGTGCGGACGGCCCGCTATCGGAAGCAGTGTCAGGCCGCAGCGTGCTTGCCTTCACTCCCTTCGCCGTCGCGGGTGATGTAGACGATCTCGGCTCCGGTGTGCTTGGCCAGCTCGACGAGCTCGCACTTGCGGATGCGCTTGGCGTAGATTTTCAGATCGCCGCCCTGGACACCGACCACGCGGAACCTCGGCTTCTTGGTTCCTTCCTCGGACCGCATGCGTTCACGTACGAAAATCTTCATGATTTCCTCCTTGGGTTGTGCCTCGATGGATAATTGTCTATACTGTATATATATCCTCTAAGCACATATAGTCAAGAAGGACTTTGCACCCATGTCGAAAAAAGTGGGCGGCTCCAAGCCGCAGCGATACGTACAGCCATCCCTGCTCATGGCCCTCAAGGCGGGGCCTTCCTACGGGTACCAGCTCATCCAGACCATCGGGGACTACGGGTTCCTGCGCGGGGACGCGCCTCCGGGCATGATCTACCGCCACCTGCGCCAGATGGACGAGGACGGTCTGGTCGTGTCGAGTTGGGACAGTGAGGGAGACGGCCCGGCCAAGCGGGTCTATTCGGTCACGGCCGAGGGACTCGAGGTCCTCGAGGCGTGGATTCTGCACATGGAGAAGCAGCGCGACCGGCTGGACGCCTTCATCCGGCGGTACCGGGAGTCGTAGCGGCCGGGTGGCCTCTGCGGGTCGCGGGGCGGATCAGGACAGGATGTGCCGGTACAGGGCGCGTTCCCAGCAGCTGGAGACCATGACGGCTGTCCGATGGGCCATGCCCAGGGAGCGGAGCCTGCAATAGACATGCAGAGGATTGAGCCTGTGTTGCAGGCGGGAGCGAATGGAGGTCATGCTTTCTTATCGGTGTGCGGGGTCCGGCCGATTAGGGGTCGGGTTGATGTTGACGATGTAGAAGCGAGCCAGGATCAGGATGGCCACGGCGCAGGCGAACCCGCCCCAGAACACGGCGTTCATGCCGCCCAGGGCGTAGAGCCCGCCCATGAGCATGGGGGCCACGGTCTGGGCCAGGCGCAGGAGCAGCCCGTTGGCGGCCATGAACGCGCCGCGCTGTTCCATGGGCGCGATGGTCGTCAGCATGGTCATGACCGTGGGGATGTTCAGCCCCTGGGCCAGGCCGAAACAGATGACCGGCGGGATGGTCAGGAGCAGCGACGGGGCCTGGGGCGTGAAGATCATGCACAGGCCGTAGAACACGGCGGCGGCCGAGAGCAGGGTCTTCTGCCCGAAGCGCTGGGTCAGCCTGCCGAGCTGGAACGAGGCCAGGCCGGTGAAGCCCGAGGCGGCCAGGAAGACCAGCCCGATGGTCGCGGGCGAGGCCGAGAAGCGGTGGCTGAGCAGGATGGGCAGGTAGGTGATCAGCGGGCCGTACAGGATGACGAAGGTCAGCAGGGTGGTGGCGAACAGGGCCATTGCCTCGCGCGTCTTCATCCGCCGCAGGGCCTCCGCGAAATATTCCTTGAGGCTGCCGGACTTGAGGGGCTCCGGGGTGTTCATGAAAAAGAGGATGGCCAGCCCCAGGGGTATGGCCAGCAGGGGCAGCAGGAAGGGATAGTTCCAGCCGAGCAGGGCCAGAACGCCGCCGATGGCCGGGTATCCGGCCGTGCCCATGGCCAGGACCGAGGCGTTGTAGCCCATGGCCTGGCCGCGTTCCGCACCGTGGTACAGGTCGCCGATCATGGTCGAGTAGAGCACGCCCAGCGGGGCCGCGCCCACGCCCTGGAAGAATCGCAGGATCAGGAGCTGGTCCATGGTCCGGGCGAAGAAGCAGGCGAAGCCGAAGCCGCTGAAGACGAACAGCGAGGGCACCAGCACCACCTTTCGGCCCACCCTGTCGGCCATGATGCCGACCAGCGGCGAGAAGAGCACGCCGGGCAGGGTGAAGGCCGAGATGACCAGGCCGATCTGCACCGGGCCCAGGTGCAGCCCCTTCATGATGTCCGGCAGGGCCGGGATGATGGACGACACGCCGAGCACGGCCATGAGCGTGACGCCGAAGACGTATTGGAGATTGCGGTCGAGGTAGAGCCTGCGCATCAGATGGCCGCGTCCAGAAGCATGTTGTCGCGGTGGACGGCCTCGTCCGAGACCAGAGGCCCGATGATGGCCGCCAGTTCGTCCGTGCGTTTGCCCTTGATGCGGCACAGCTCGTCGGCGGAGTAGTTGGTCTGGCCCACGCCGAGTTCGTCGCCGTCCGCAGTCTTGATGAAGATGAGCGCCCCGCGCTCGAAACAGCCCTCCACCCCGGTGATGCCGATGGGCAGCAGCGACGTGCCCTTGGTCAGCAGGGCGTTGGCCGCGCCGCCGTCCACCAGGATGGCCCCGGACGGGTCGTCGTGGTAGGCCAGCCAGAATTTCTTGCTCGAGACCACGCGCTCGTCGGGCAGGACCAGGGTCCCGCCCGGGCCGCCGTCGACCACCGCCGGGATGTCGAACTCGCCCTTGCCCGTGACGATCAGGGTGGGCACGCCCAGCTGGGCCGCCCGCCGGGCCGCGCGCAGCTTGGAGTACATGCCGCCCGTGCCCACGTTGGTCTTGCCGTCGCACATGGCCTCGATGTCCATGGCCGCAATGTCCTCGATGAGCGGGATAGGCTTCGCGTCGGGGTTGCCGTCCGGGTTCCTGTCGAAGACCCCGTCGGCGGAGGTCAGGTTGACGAACAGGTCCGCGCCGACCAGGCCCAGGCACATGGCGGCCAGGGTGTCGTTGTCCCCGAATTCCAGCTCGCGGGTGGACACGGTGTCGTTCTCGTTGATGATCGGGATGACGCCCCATTCCAGGAGCCTCTCCAGGGTGTTGCGCGCATTCAGGAAGCGGTCGCGGAGCTTGAGCCCGCTACGGGTCAGCAGGACCTGGGCCGTGACCTTGCCGTGCCGGGCGAAGGCCTCGTCGTAGTCGTGCATGAGCCGCCCCTGGCCCACGGCGGAGGCCGCCTGCCGGGAGACCATGTCCTTGCCGTTGCGGTGCTTCTTCCGGGTCCGCTCGAAGATGCGTTGCCTGCCCGCGGCCACCGCGCCCGAGGAGACCAGGACCACGTCCAGCCCCCGGTCGGACAATGCCGCCAGCTGGTCGGCCAGCCGGTTGATGGCCGCGCCGTTCAGGCCGTCGCGGGTGGCGAGAACGGCCGAGCCGACCTTGACCACCACCCGCCGGACGTTGTCGAGCAGGGTGTCTCTGGTGATGCGCGATTTCGTCATGGGGCGCACGGTACTCCAACTGGTTCCGGCCTGCAAGGTGTGACTTGTGCGGAGCCCGGCCCGGGCCGAGCCGCCCGGTATTATTCAAAATAAAAATATAATGAAAACATGAAGCCAATATAAAGATGTGTGAGTACATGCCGATATGTGCTGGTAACCGGGCCGATTCCCGCCCGGTAGGGAACAAGGAGTGAATATGGTCGATCCCGTCAGCAGCGCCTCCTCCGCACTGGCCTATTCCGTCAACCGGAACCGCGCCGGCGCAGCGAATCGGTCCGCCTCGTCCTCCCCGACGGACGTGGTCTCCATCAGCGACGAAGCGGTGCGCAAGTACACGGCCGAGCTGGGCGAAACCGGGTCGGCGGAACAGGGCGGAAAGGACGCGCCCCGGGCCGAGGATTCCCCCTGGAAGCTGTCCGGCAACCTGACCCACGCCGAGCGCAAGCTCAAGAACGGGCATACCGAGATCATCGACATCGACGGCGGCAGTCTGACCGTCCGCGAGTACGACGGGGACAAGCTGGTCAAGTCCGTGGACGGGACCATGGTCGACGGCCGGGCCGTGCTCGACACCTCCTACTACGACGAGCGCGGCAAGGTCTCCCAGACCATCCATGCGGAGATGGCCCCGCTCGAGACCAAGAACAAATGGTCCGGCGCGGTCATGAACCGGTCGGTCACATGGTTCGAGGACGGGCAGGTCACGCGTACCCTGGGCGACGAGATGTACCTGCGCACCCGCAACACCGGCCATGCCACCATCAGCGTGTCCGGCAACGAGTTCACGCGGATGACCGGGGACCTGACCAACGACGGGGACACCCTGATCCGCAAGCTGACCAGTGAAGAGCACAGCCTGAGCTATCACGCCGACATCCGGGAATTCTACGACAACAAGCAGCTTTCCAAAAACCTGATCATCGACCAGACGGGCGAGTTCACCCAGGAATCCAACCGCCATCCCGTGGAGGTGGACGGCATGGGCGCCATGGGCACCCGCGAGCTTTACCACAACACCTCCTTGTCCGTGGTCAGCGAGGAATTCGACCGGGGCGGCAACCTCCTGCATCAGGCCACGGTCACCGATACCCAGGTGGACGGCGTCGACGGCGAGGACGGCCACCAGGTCCAGACGGCGGACGTCAGCTGGTACAAGGACGGTGAACTGGTCAAGCACGGCAGCGGCTCGTTCCGGCTGGACGAGTTCGACGGCCACGGCCTCCACAAGCGGCCTGGCATCCTGGATCTCCTGGGCCTCAAGGCCGAGGAATACCTCACCCCCGAGGCGCAGGACTCCTCGGAACTGCTGGGCACCAAGCTGGCGGAGAGCTCGTCCGCGCCCGAATTCTTCCTGGAGGGGCTGGGCCGGGCCTCTGCCAAGGGGCAGTACGGCTCGGCCGCCGACATGGCCGAATACGGCCACCGTGAGCGGCCCTTTGCCGTGGAGTGGACCACCGAACTCTACGAGGACGGCGAGATGGTCATGCGCAAGCAGGACAGCCAACAGGCCCGTAATGCGCCCAATCGCGGCATCGACGACCGCCTTCCCTTCCGCACCGGGGGCGGGTTGAGCGAAGGCGACCGGCCCGCGGTCCTGCAAAGCTCCTCCCACAGCACCGAGCTGTTTGAAAACGGCAAGGCCGTGGCCAGGGAGTCCCAGGAGACCCGGGAGTACCTCCAGCCCGACGAGCATGGCCCGGACACCCTCATGACGCTGGTCGACTACGACCGGCAGAACGACAGCGGCCCGGACGGGGTCAACGTGTTCTATAAGGGCGGCATCGACGAGGCCGATCCGGACCCGCGCGCCGCCCTGCGCGCCATGGGCGCGGAACTCGACCTGACCATGGACGGCGTCTACGAGATGTACCGCGACGTGCGCGGACGCGGCCAGCTGGGCGACAAGGCCAGCGGGTTCCGGTTCAAGGCGCTGGACTAGGCCGGAGTTTCATCCAGGCAAAGACGGGTGGAGAGGCCGCTTCGCGGCGGTGTCGGACGATCCGGCTCGCCCCGTCCCGGGATTCATCCCGACGGGGTCGCGTCCTTGCGTCCCATTTCGCACCTTCGGCGCGGCTACTTCCGCAGCAGATGATCGAGAAAGGCCGCCAGGGCCGGGCCGTGCGGTCCGGGCCGGGTGACCAGGTGGAATTCCAGCTCCGGCGTCGCTCCGGCGAAGGGCACGAAGGCCACGTCCCTGCGCCCGGTATCCGCCGTGGACCGGGGTACGGGCGATACCCCCAACCCCGCCGCCACCAGGGCCACGGTGGCGTGCTTGGTCAGGACCTCCTGGGCCACGCGCAGGCGCGCTCCGGCCCCGGAGAGCAGGGCGGTCCACTGGTCGTGCAGCATCGGATTCAGGGCGCGCGGAAACATGATCAGCGGCTCGTCGTCGAGCATCCGAGGTTCGATGGCCGCTTCCCCGGCCAGCCGGTGTCCCTCGGGCACGGCCAGCACGTAGGTTTCGCGGTGGTAGACGCGGTGTTCGAGGCCGTCCGGGCCGGGGCCCGACAGCCGGACCACGGCCGCGTCCAGCCTCTTGCCCTGTACCCGTTCCACCAGCTCGGGCGTGGATTTCTCCGACAACTCCAGGGTGATGCCCGGATGGCTCTCGCCGAAGGCCTTCAGGTCAGGCCCCAGCGGACCGTCGATGGCCGGGCCGATGAACCCCACGCGCAGCCTGCCCACGCGCCCCAGCCCGGTATCGACCGCGCGCCGTTGCGCCGTGTCCATGTCCGCCAGGATGCGGCGCACGTCCTTGAGCAGGCTCTCGCCCGCCTCGGTCAGGGCCACGGACCGCCGGTCGCGCACGAACAGCGCCACGCCCAGCTCCTCCTCGAAGGCCGCGATCTGTTGTGACAGCGGCGGCTGGCTCATGTGCAGCGACTCGGCCGCCCTGCGGAAGTGCAGGGTCTCGGCCACGGCCAGGAAATAGCGCATCTGCCGGGTGTTCATGGGTGATATCTACATCATATCACAGAGCGTGAAAAGCGGTATTGGACGTGTCACAGCCCCGGGGCCATGGTGGAGAAAAAGGAGGTTGTCATGGACAACGAACGATTTGAACGCGGAATGGAGATGCTCGGCCGGGTGGACGGCGAGCAGGGCGACAAGGTCATGGAGGCCCTGGCGGACATAGCGCCGGATTTCGGACGGCTCATGCTCGAGTTCGGCTTCGGGGACATCTATCCCCGTCCGGGACTGACACTCAAGGAGCGGGAGCTGATCACCATCTCGGCCCTGGCGGCCAAGGGGGCGTGCGAGCCGCAGCTCAAGGTGCACATCCACGGGGCGCTGAACGTGGGCTGGACGCGCGAGGAGATCGTCGAGACCTTCATGCAGATTGCGGTCTACGCGGGATTCCCGGCGGCCCTGAACGCGATCTTCGCGGCCAAGGCGGTCTTCGGCGAGCGGAACGAAGAGTAGGTTATTCTTCGTCGAGCAGGGCGAGCTGCCGCCACATCTCGGCCAGCAGCTCGTCCACGCCCTCGCCGGTCAGGGCGGAGATGAAAAAGACCGTTTCCCCGGCGGCCGCGACCTTGGCCTTCATGTCGGCCAGCTCGTCCGCGGACAGGGTGTCGATCTTGTTGATGACCTGGATCTGCGGCTTGAGCGCGATCTCGGCGTTGTACTCGCGCAGCTCCTGGTTGAGCATGGCGTAGCCGTCGGTCGGGTCGTCGCGGTTGACGTCCTCGGCGGCCAGGATGTGCACCAGGAAGCGGGTCCGCTCCACGTGCTTGAGGAAGGTGATGCCCAGGCCGCGCCCCTCGCTCGCCCCTTCGATGAGGCCGGGGATGTCGGCGATGACCATGCGCTTGAAGTCGTCGTTCTCGATGACCCCGAGGTTGGGCACCAGGGTGGTGAACGGGTAGGCCGCGATTTTGGGCCGGGCGGCCGAGACCTTGGAGATGAAGGTGGACTTGCCCGCCGAAGGCAGGCCGAGCAGCCCCACGTCGGCCAGGATCTTCAGCTCCAGGCGGAGCTGCTTCTCCTCGGCCGGAAAGCCGGGTTCGGCGTAGCGCGGGGTGCGGTTGACCGAGGACTTGAAGTGCAGGTTGCCCCGTCCGCCGTCGCCGCCCTTGCAGATGACGATCTCGGTGCCGTCCTCCACCAGGTCCGCCACGAATTCCTCGCGGGTGGTCCCGTCCTCTTCCTCGATGATCTCGAAGATGAGCGTGCCTACGGGCAGGTCGACGATCAGGTCGTCGGCCGCCTTGCCGTAGCGGTCGCGGCCCATGCCGGACTCGCCGTTCTTGGCCGTGTAGTGGCGCTTCAGCCGGAAGTCGTAGAGCGACATCAGGCGTTCGGAGCCGCGCAGAATCACGTCGCCGCCCTTGCCGCCGTCGCCGCCGTCGGGGCCGCCCTTGGGCAGGTTGGCCTCGCGCCGCAGGCTGGCGCAGCCGTTGCCGCCCTTGCCGGACGCCACCTTGATGGTCGCTTCATCCACGAATTTCATGCTGTTTTCCTACTCTTTCGCCGAGTTGGCCGCTGTCTTCTCAACGCAAAAAACGGGCAGGGAGCATGACGTCTCCCTGCCCGGCAACTATGCTTGCGTTATCGAGAACTAGGCCTCGGCGGGCGTCACGCTCACGCGGGTCTTGACGACCTTCTTGCGAGTGAACTTCTCGAATTTGACCACGCCGTCGACCAGAGCGAACAGGGTGTAATCCCTGCCCATGCCGACGCCGTCGCCAGGGTGAAATCTGGTACCGAGCTGCCGGACAAGGATATTGCCGGCAAGGACTTCCTGACCGCCGAAGCGCTTCACGCCACGCCGCTGACCGGCGCTGTCGCGACCGTTTCTGGAGCTACCACCAGCTTTTTTATGAGCCATGTTATCCTCCCTTCCAGGCGCTAGGCCGTGATGGAATTGACTTTAAGTTTGGTGTAATCCTGGCGGTGACCCTGAGTCTTCCGGGCGTCCTTCTTGGACAGCTTGTGGAAGACCACGACCTTGTCGCCACGGAGATGGCCCAGGACTTCGCACTCGACCTTTGCTCCATCGACGTACGGGGCACCGATCTTGGTGTCGCCGTCCTTTTCGACCAGGAGAACGGAATCGATGCTCAGCGCGTCGCCGGCATCAGCCTTCAGCAAATCTACATTGAGTTCAAGACCTTCTTCAACGCGGTACTGTTTACCGCCGGTCTCGATGATAGCGAACATAGTTAGAACCTCCAATTCGTAAGAGGAGGCAACCTAGCCGCAACCCCCTGTAGAAGTCAAGCCCCGATCTCGGGTTTTTCACTTTTTTTTGCCGTTTTCACCCTGCCCGGACAATATAGTCATTATTGTGAGGCCTGCGAGTCTCCGCCGCAGTGGGACCGGCCCCGTAATCAACGTTTTAAACCCTTCAAATCCAGTGCTTATGTCCAGGCTTGCCTCGTCCTGCCGACATGGATACACTGCCGCCGGTTTACTACAAGAAAAACATAGGTTTATCTATATGAAGAAGATGCGAAGCACCCTGCTCATGGCGGCGCGCTCGTTGTTGGCCGGGTGCGGGATCAAGGCGGTGCCCGTCGGTGAGTTGACCGGGCCGGACGTCCATACGCGGGAAGACAAATCCAGGGACGGCACGTCGGTGCGGTTCAACTACCGCCTGGAGCGTAAGAGCTCCGGCGCATACGTCATCCAGGGAGACGCGCTCTTTCAGGGCGTGGGCCGGATCAGGGACGCCCGGATGAAGCTCTGCATGGTCAGGGACGATGAAGTGGTCGCCACCGTCCCTCTTCGGGTCCGGACCACGAAGGCCAAAAAGAAAATTTATTACTACAATAAGTTCAAGGCGGAAAAACCGTTCGACTACGTGACCTTCGGCTGGCGTCTGAAATACCGGTATTAGCCGGGACGTCCGCCGGTCGGGCTAGTCCAGTACGGTTCGGGCCAGGACCAGGACGTCCACCCCGGTGCAGCCCGCCCGCTTCAGGGTCCGGGCGCACTCCCGCAGGGTCGAGCCCGTGGTGTACACGTCGTCCACCAGGAGCAGCCGTCTGCCCTTGACCAGGGCCGGGTCCGCCGCAAACGCCCCCTTGATGTTGGCCTGCCGCTCCTTGAGCCCGAACCGGGTCTGGGGCGGGGTGTTGCGCGTGCGCGTCAGCCCGTGGACCAGCAGGGGCCGGTCCACATGCCGGGCCAGGGCGCGTGCGATCTCCAGGCTCTGGTTGAAGCCGCGCCAGACCAGCCGCCGGTCGTGCAGGGGCACCGGGACCACCGCGTCGGGCACGCGCCCCTGCCGGGCGGTGAAGGCGCGCACGCCGAGCGCGCCCAGGAGCCGGTTGCGCTCGAACCGGTTGTGGAACTTGTAGCCGAGGATCAGGCGGCGCATGACCCCGGCGTATTGGCCGTGGAAATAGAGTTCGTCCCAGGGCGGCGGGTCGGCCCGGCATTCCGGACACAGGCTGGGCGGGTCCTCCTCCCGGCCGGACAGCTCGCCGCAGGCGGGGCACAGGCCGCCGGTGCGCGGGGGCAGCGCCTCGGCGCAGGCCGGGCACAGGGGACGGCCGCCGTCCGGCGTGACCGCGCCGCAGACCGCGCAGCGCCCGGCGCGCAGGCCGAGCCGCCGGGCCAGGGTCAGGACGGGCCGGAACACGGGATCAGCCCGCCCGGTCCGCAGCCGTCTTCCAGGCCGTGGCCCCGAGTTCGACGATGCGCGCCTCGAAGCCGCCCTTGGCGCGCAGGTCGCTGCGCGTGTCCACCCCCCGGAAGACCAGGGGATCGGCCAGAGGCATGTTGAAATTGTGCACGAAATACTTCAGCGTCAGCCGCGCCCCCTCAAAGAGCTTCTCGCCCGAGGGCTGGCCCGCCAGGAGCACGGCATGGGCCGTGCGGTCGGGCAGGTCCGCGATCCACGGTTCGCCGTCGAGCCGGGCCCGCCAGAACTGCTGGCCCCGGTCGATCCAGGTCTTGAGCCGCGAGGGCAGGTGGTAGAAGTAGATGGGCGAGGCGAACAGGATGGTCCGGGCGGACAGGCAATGGGCGAACAGGTCCCAGGCCTGGTCGGTGGGCCCGAGCACGCACCGCTCCCGTCCGGTCCGTTCCGGGGCGTCGCAGTAGCCGCAGGCCAGACAGGGCAGGACCTCGAAATTGCGCACGTAGAGCACCTCGGCCTCGCCGCCCGCCCTGCGCACCCCTTCGGCCAGCAGTTCGGCGGCGTGGTCGGAGTTGCCCCCCCGGCGGTGGGAGCAGGCGAAGATGGCGGCGTGGTCCATTCAGGACTCCTTGTCGTATACGGGTTGCTTGCGGGTCATCACCGCCCGGACATGGTCCTCGAACTCCTTGAACTCGAAGGCCCAGTCAGGGAAGATGTGCTCCTGGTGGCGCACCTGGGCCGCTCCCTTGAGGGAGACCAGGGCCTCGACGCGGTCCGTCTTGGCGAAACGGAGGTACCAACCTACCTCCAGTCCCACCCCTCAGCACTTGTTGCGGATATCGACGCGAACGGGTTCGCTCATGGTCAGAATCCCCCGAGATACGGGTTGTGGTTTCGCTCGTCCCCGACCGACGTCTCCGGGCCGTGCCCGGACAGCAGCCGGGTCTCGGGCGGCAGGGTGAAGATGTGCTCCCGGACCGAGCGTTTGAGCGTGTCGAGGTCGCCGCCGGGAAAGTCCGTGCGGCCGATGGAGCGGTAGAAGATCAGGTCGCCCACGAAGGCGGCCCCGGCGTCCGGGAAATAGAAGGTCAGGCTGCCCGGCGAGTGGCCCGGCGTGTGGAACACCGAGCACTTGGCCCCGGCAAAGGCGGCTTCGCCCGGCTCCAGGTTTTTCCATTCATAGAGGTCGAGCAGGGGCAACCCCATGTCGCCGCCCCGGCCCAGCCAGGTATCCAGGAGGTAGCCGTCCGCGTCGTTGGCCAGGATGGGCGCGCCCGTGGCCTCGGCCAGCGCCTTGTTGCCCGCAGTGTGGTCGAAGTGCAGGTGCGTGTTCAGGATGGCGGTCAGGGTCAGTCCCCCGGCTTCGAGGTGCCTGAGCAGCGGCGCGGGGTCGCCGCCGGGGTCCACGACCACGGCCTCGCGGCCGTTGCTCAGGACGTAGCAGTTGGTCTGCAGGGCGCCCAGCGGGAAGGTCGCGATATCCATCAGAAGTCCTCCAGCATGAGTTCGGAGAGGGGTTTTCGCGTGGAGCCGCCCTTCTGGTCCGGGTGGCCCAGGGCGAGGACGGCCTCAAGTTCGAACTCGGCCTCGGACAACCCCAGGGCGGACAGGACGGCCGGCTGGTCGTTGACGATCTGGCCCAGCCAGACCGCGCCCAGGCCCAGGCTATGGATGGCCAGGAGCATGTTCTGGATGCACGCCCCGGCCCCCTGGTGGTCCTTCATCTCGCTGTACATGGCGCCCTTGTCCAGGAACACGCAGATGCACGCCGCCGAGGTGCGGACGATGTGCGCGTACTTGGTGCAGGCGGCCAGCTTTTCCGTGCGCGGGTCGTCGCGGGTGACGACCAGGAACCGCCAGGGCTGGTTGTTCATGCCGCTGGGGGCCCACTGCCCGGCTTCGAGGATGGTGGTCAGGGTTGCCTTGTCCACCCGCTCTGCGGTGAACTTGCGGATGGAACGGCGCTCGCGGATGGCCTGGAGCACCGGATTGTCTCGGGGATCCATGGTTGTTTTCTCCTTTGGTATTCGTGTATGTTGATAGCCTAGGACGAAACTCCGGGCAAGAGGCTGTGACCCGAACCGGCGTGGGCGCGTATAGTAGTTTGCAGATGAGTTGCGGTCCCCCTTTGGGCCCGCCGGAAGGGAAATGAAAGACAAACGCGAAGCGGAAATTGTACGGACCATACTGCTGGGCGACGTCCAGCTATACGGCACCCTGGTACGCGAGTACCAGCGGCCCGTGTACAATCTCATGCTCCGCATGACGGGCGACGAGGACATCGCGGCCGACCTCGCCCAGGACGCCTTTGTCCGGGCCTACGAGAAGCTCGAGACCTTCAACCAGCGCAGACGGTTCTTCCCATGGCTGTATACGCTGGCCCTGAACGTGGCTCGGGACTGGCTCCGCAAGGAGGGCCGGGACAGGCACGTGTTCGTTGAAGACGTCTCGGTCATGGTCCGCGAACAGGACCGGCGGGACGAGCCCAGGGCCATGAACGACCGGCTCGACGGGGCCAAGGCCTTCGCGGCCGTGATGGACCTCGACCCGAAGTACCGCGAGGCGCTCCTGCTCAGGTTCCGCTACGATTTCTCCATGCAGGAGATCGCGAGCACTTTGGGAATCTCCGTGAGCGCGGCCAAGATGCGCCTGAGCAGAGGGCTGGACATGGTCCGGCAGCAATTCGACGGGGGGAACAACCCATGACGGAAGAACGAAGCAAGACTCACATGGAAGATATCATCATCCATGCCGTGCAGACCGGCCCCGAAGCCGAGCCGCCCGCGGACCTGGCCAATCGGATCATGGCCCGGCTAGAAGCCAAGCGGCCGTCCCCGTGGACGCGTGCGCGCCTGTGGTTCCTGCGCCCGAGGGTCCTGACCTTCCGGCCGATCACCGCCATCCCGGCCATGACCCTGGCCGTGGCCCTGCTGGCCCTGGTCTTCGTGACCAACCGGAAGCCCCTGGAGGACGACGGCCCGAGGTTTGCCTCCGTGCGCTTCATCCTGCACGATGCGGACATGCACGCCCGCAAGGTCTCGGTCATCGGGTCCTTCAACAATTGGCGGGCGGACCGCTCGGTCATGTGGTACAGCCGGGATGCGCAGGCATGGATACTCGAGGCCCAGCTCCCTCCGGGCGACCACGAGTATCTGTTCCTGGTGAACGGAAAGCAGCTCGTTCCCGACCCCAATGCGCCCATGACCAGCGACGACGGGTTCGGCAACCGGAATTCCATAGTTTTTGTAAACGGAGAACATGAACAAACGCTATAGCCTCCATACCCTGGCCCTCCTGCTGGTGCTGTGCCTGTCCTTCCCGGCACGCCCGGCAGGAGCCGGGGATGCCAGCCTTTCCTCCCTTGCCGACCGCGCCCGCGAGTGTGGCGTCTATGCCGAAACCGTGGACCGTGTCCGTTCCTCCGTGGCCTCGGGCGACCTGTCCGAGACCGACGGGGCGAGCCTGCTTGAGCCGCTCATTGAGGCCTGCGGCCGCAAGCTTCCCCTGGCCCCCCTGGAGGACAAGCTCGAGGAAGGGCTGTCCAAGCGCGTCCGGCCCGCGCTCATCGTCCACGCCCTGCGAACCCGCATCGCCGACTACCTCTTCGTGGCCGAGCTCCTGCCCGGCCCGCGCGGGAAGATCGACCCCCGCGTCCTGGTGGCCCTGGGCGAGGGCGTGTCCAAGGGGGTTCCGCGCGAGGACGTCAAGGCCTACATCGCCGAATTTTCCGGGCAGCCGCCCGAAGCCTTCCTGACCGGCGCGGAGATGGTCTCCCTCCTGGGCCAGGCCGGGTTCGACTACGCGCTGACCCGGTCCGTGCTCAAGGCCGGGTTCGAAGCGGACTCCCTGACCCCGGAGTGGCGCTACTTCATCCGCCTGGTGCTCATCGCCCGGCAGCGGGGGCTCACGGACCGGGACATCGCCTCCGGCGCGGCCGCCGTGCTCGCCGACGGCGGGTCCATGGGCGACGTCTCCATCCGCCTCGGCTTCACCACCCGCAGCCTCACCGGCCGCGCCATCTCTAATTAACATTTCTTGATTTCTATGTGACCCTGCGACCGTATTCCCGGTATATTGCACTGAGGGGGTCGAGAGGCCCGGAAACCCATGGGAGCCTTTGAGTGAAGAAGTTCATTGCAATGCTGTTGCTGGCGTCCGTCCTGTTCTCCGCGGGATGCGCCAAAGTGATGGGACCGTACTACCTGGAGCAGGAGCAGTACGAGGAAGGAATCAAGGTCATGGGCGAGCAGCTCAGGGAGAACCCCGACGACGCCGCCTCGGCCTATTACGTGGGCCGGTACTATCTGGCCCTGAACAAGCCCAAGCAAGGCCTTCCCTATCTGCAGAAGGCCGTGCGGCTGGCCCCGGACGACGCGGATTACGTCTTTTGGACCGGGGTGGCCTACTGGGCCATGATGGATTTCGACCGGGAAAGGGCGGCCTACGAAAAGGCCATCAGCCTGGACCCGAACCATATTTCCGCCCACCTCTACCTGGGACACGGCTACGCGGACCGGGGACAGTGGGCACAGGCCCTCAAGCAGTACGACGTGGTCCTGAAGCTGGACCAGTACAACCCGGAAGCGCTGTACAACAGGGCGCGGGCCTTGGGGGGACTTGACAGAACGAGCGACGAGATCGCGGCATGGAAGCGGTTCCTTGAGTTCTATCCCGACGGGAGCATGGCCATGACGGCCACGGAGCAACTCAATCTGCACGGGAACTTCACCTACCGCAATTTCATAATCGGGAAGCGCAACGTCACGCTGAAAAGCATGGCGTTCAAACCCGGAACCAGCGTCCTGGATGCCGACGGCAGGGCCTCATTGGAAGTGCTCAGCGCGATGATGCAGGTCAACAAGGGACTGGTGGTGAACATAGTCGCCTACGCCAAGGGGAACGTTACCCTGGCCAAGGCCCGGGCCGCCGCCGTCCGCGACTACATGCTCAACGGCAATCCGGACGTCGATCGGAGCAGGCTGCCTCTGAGCTGGTTTGGAACCGCTGAAACCGTCCGGGTGGGCGACAAGACGTTCTCCCTGGATGAATCGGTGAGCTTTATTACCGAGGTTCGGTAAACAGACTGGAGAATAATTATGCATACCACTATGAATAAATTGAGTTTTTGGGTTGTCATATTGATCCTTGCCCTGATGGTCGCGATTCCCCGCGCCATGGCGCAGACGGATACGCCCACCGGCGATACCACCGGCGACGTGACCGGCGACACGGGTGACACCGGCGACACCGGAGACACGGGCGATACCGACGACACGGCGGATACGCCGAGCTTCGCCAACCCGGCCCAGGCCGCCAAGGCGGAGGCCCTGGCCGAAGCCGCTGCCGCCGCCTCTGCCCAGGCCGTGGCCGACGCCGAGCAGGCGGTGGCCGACGCCGAACAGGCCGTTGCCGACGCCGAGCAGGCCGTGGCCGACGCCCAGGCCGCCGAGGACCCGGAAGCCGAGGCCGCCGCCCAGGCCCAGCTCGACGCGGCCCAGGCCAGCCTCGAGACGGCCCAGGCCGCCGCCGAACAGGCCGTGTCCGACGCCGCCTCCGTGTCCGTGGACACCATCGCCTCCATGCGCGCCGAGGACATGGGCTGGGGCGTCATCGCCAAGGAACTGGGCGTGCATCCGAGCACTCTGGGCATCGGGCACAGGAACCAGCATCAGCACCAGACCCGCGCCGAGACCAAGAGCCGGGGCGTGGGCCAGGCCATGGCCTCCGTGTCCGCCCAGGCGGGCTTCGCCACCGGCCGCAACGTCAAGACCGGCGTGTCCAAGACCCCGGGCGTGAGCGGCGGCAAGGGCTCCAAGGCCGTGGGCCTGAGCAGGGCCTCGGACAAGGCCAAGGGCGGGGCCAAGAACTCCGATTCCTCCAAGGGCAAGGATTCGTCCGGCCGGGGCAACTCCGGTAATTCCAACGGGGGCGGCAACGGCAAGGGCAACTCCGGCAATTCCAACGGGGGCGGCAAGGGCAAGAGCAAGTAGCCTCCGG
Organism: Pseudodesulfovibrio karagichevae; assembly: GCF_041414475.1. Taxonomy (NCBI): domain Bacteria; kingdom Pseudomonadati; phylum Thermodesulfobacteriota; class Desulfovibrionia; order Desulfovibrionales; family Desulfovibrionaceae; genus Pseudodesulfovibrio; species Pseudodesulfovibrio karagichevae. The sequence continues at coordinate 4,577 of NZ_JBGLYH010000047.1, read as the reverse complement.
CAACGAGCCGCAAAAAAGCATGACGGCGGGTCCCGATACCGGGGCCCGCCTTTTTTGGGCCGCGCGAAACGCCCGCGCACTTCAAAACGGGATGAAATCAGGGTATGGAACCCGAGACCACAGACCAAAACAAGGTGAACGCATGGTTCCAGACACCGATCCCGGCTCTCTCTCCGAGACCTACCTGCAGATCAGTCCCAATATCCTGGCGAGTTTTCCCAAGTTCCGGCCGCCCGTGGACCTGTACGTCTTCGACCCGGAGGTGGGCCGCACCGGGCGCTACCTGCGCGGCGGGGAGCGGCTGTCGCGCGAGGGCCAGGACGAGGTGGCCCGGTTCGCCGAGGAGGGGCGGCTCTTCCTGCTGCGCGAGGACTACCGCGTCTATGCCGAGCACCTGAGCCGGAAGCTCGGCCTGCTGCTGGTGGAGGAGGGGTTTCTGCCCCGGGAGGTGGCGGAGATATTCTTTATCGCCCTGCGCAACCGCATGGCGGATTTCCTGAACCAGCCGCGCGAGGACACCTTCGAGGCCTTGCGCACGGACGTCGCCATCCTGGCCGAGTACGTCTGGATCGACCCGAGCCGGGTGGCCTTCCTGACCCATACCCTGGAGCGGGACTACGACCTGGCCGTGCACTCGGTGAACACCATGCTCATCGGCCTGGCCCTGTACCTGCGCCTGAGCGGGGGCAAGGTGGAGAAGACCGTGCTCATCAGCCTGATCCTCGGGCTCCTGCTCCACGACCTGGGCATGGTCATGGTCCCGAAGTTCATCCGCGACAAGGAGCAGTTCCTGGTCCGCCGCGACCGGGAGTCCATCGAGCGCCACATCGAGGCCGGGCGGAACATGCTCCGGCGGCTCAAGGTGCAGGACCCGGTCGTCCTGGAATGCATGGAGCAGCACCACGAGCGGCTGGACGGCTCGGGCTATCCGGCGCGCCGGTTCGACAAGAACATTTCCACCATGGGCAGGCTCTGCGCCGTGGCCGATTCCTTTTCGGCCATCGTCGGCGACCGGCCCTACCGCTCGGCAAGGGACATGGCCGAGGCCGTTCAGGTGCTCATCGGGGACGGCAAGCGCTACGATCCGGTCCTGACCACGCTGCTGGCCGAGGTCATGGACGAGCGCGTCACAGACTGATGTAGCCGCCCGCAGCGGACCGCTCGGGGTCCTCGAACCGGGCCATGGCCGTGAGCATGGGCCTGAACCCGAAGCGCGCGTAGAACGGCTCCTTGCCCGGCACGGACCACAGGACCACGCCCGGCGTGCCGAGGCGCTCCAGCATGGCCTCCATCATCCGCGTTCCCAGCCCCTTGCCCTGGCACTCCGGGAGCATGCACAGGTCGTAGATGACCGAGTGCACCGTGCGGTCGCTCAGGGCGCGGGCGATGCCCACCAGGGTCTCTCCGTCCCAGGCGAAACAGGTCAGGTCGCTGTTCTCGAAGGTCCGGCGCAGGACGTCCGGCTCGCGGGTGCCCAGCGGCGCCCGCTCGAAGATGGACGCCGCCTCTTCCCAGTCGATGCCCTCGATGTCGAAGGTCAGGATGATGTCCGCGCTCACGGCCGCCTCCACCAGGAGCGCATGCGCACGATCTCCTTGTTGTCCGAGACGCGGGTCAGGCCGTGCAGGAAGGTGTCCATGCCCTGGTCCGGCTCGGCCATGGCGCATTCCGAGACCAGCTCGTCGCCGGGGAAGGACTCGCTGCGGAACTGGATGTCCACCCCGTGGCAGCGGTTCTCCGCGATCCATTCGCCGGGCACGGCCTCGAAGCAGTATTCCAGATATTTCACGTTGTTCACGTGGCCGTTGATGTCGATGTCCGACCGCCGGGCCGTGATCTCGGCGCGGTGTTCGCCCTCTTTCAGCCGGGTCACGGCCTTGGTGGGGAAGGTCAGGGCATGCTCGCGGTCCGGGATGAACCGCTCGTGGAGCACGGTCTGGGGCGGGTCCGGGCGGTGGGTTTTGGTGTTCATGGTCACCCAGGAGGTGGTCGCCCGGCCCATGGGGCCGTCCTGGTCCAGGACCAGGAAGTCGCGCAGGGCCACCAGCCGCTCGTTGCCCGAGGGCCAGGTCAGGATGCCGGTGCGTCCGCCGAAGCCGGGCAGCCGGTCGACCATGAGGTGCAGGCGGGCCAGGATCCAGAAGTGGCCGCTCTGTTCCAGGTCGCGGTGGCCGAAACCGAGGGTGTCCGCGTGGCGCGAGGCGATGTCCTGCAACTGGTTGCAGATGGCGGTCACGGACACGCGGCCGTCCGGGCGCGGTTCGTAGGAGCGGATGTCATAGCCGTGTTCGAAGGTCAGGGGGGATTCGGTTGTCATAGCAACCAATTCCTAGGGCAGTTCGGGCCGTGTGTAAAGGGGGCGGGGCCAGGCTATCGGTCGGTGCCCAGGATGCGGTCTATCTCGCCGGACTCGCGCATGGCCCTGAGCTCGGCGGTGATCAGGGGGACGAGGGCGGCGTGGCGGCGGTTCAGGTAGTGGTACAGCGGGACGACCACCAGGGGCGGTTCGTTGACGCGCAGGCAGCCCATGCCCGGCTTGGCCATCTCGGCCTCGGCCCAGGCGCGGTCCACCAGCAGGGCGTCCAGCCGCCCCTCCAGGAGCAGCTTCATCAGTTTTTCCTCATGGGGGAGCCTGGTCACGGTGGGCATGCCGTCGGTGAGCATCTCGGCGTAGCGGTTGCCGATCTTGATGCCCAGGTGGAGCTTGCGGATGGCCTCCAGGGAGACGTGTTCCAGGCTCGTGCTGCAGGTCATGACGACCCCTTCCAGCCGGTTGACGGGCACGTCGATGCGCATGAGCCGGGGGTATTGCTCCTCGATGGCCCTGATGCGGTTGACTTCGCCGTCCACTTGGCCTTTCTCGGCCATTTCCAGGGAGCGGGCCGCTGGCAGCCGCTTGGCCTCGACGGTGATGCCGATGCGGCTGTAGGCCTCCCTGAGCACCTTGAGCGAGGACAGGGACAGGGTGCCGCCCCCGTAGCCCAGGACCAGGGTTTGCCCGGCCAGGGCGGGAGCGCCGAGGCACAGGGTCATTATGCACAGCAGGATGATACGCATGGATTGTAAGCATACGCCGATTTTCGGCGAAGGTCCATGGGGCGGCGCGGGGATGGTCAGGGCGTGCCGCAGGCCTTCAGAATGCGCTCGATCTCGCCGTCGTCCCGCATGGTTTCGAGCACGGCCTGTATGCGGGGGACCAGGTCCGCGTGTCTGCGGTTGAGATAGTGGTACAGGGGGATGCGCCAGCGCGCGGGGCGGATGACCCGGAGGCGTTCGGCGCCGGACCGCCCCGCCTGGGTGCGCTCGATGCCGTCGAAGGCGATGATCACGTCCAGGCGGTCGAGGTAGAGCATGCGGAAGAGTTGCTCCCAGCGGCCCTCGACCACGTGATCCAGTCCGTGGACCAGCTTTTCGGACAGGCGGATGCCGGGGTGCACACCGATCCGCAGCCCCGCGAGGTCGGCGCGGCTGCGGACGACCAGGTCCGGGTCGCAGGTCACGGCCACGCCCTGGACCGTTACGATGGACGGCTCCACCTGGATCAGGTCGGGCAGTTCCCGGGTGAGCCCGCCCATGCGCACGGCCTCGCCGTCGGCCGCGCCCGCGTTGGCCTCGGCCAGCCCGCGCCGGGCCGGATAGTCGCGGAAGAACACGGGGATGCCGAGCCGGGCGTAGGCCGCCTCGAGCACGGCTGCGCCCTGAATCGCGGGCCCCGCCGGAGCGAGGCTCAGGACCAGGCCGTCAAAGGCCGGGGCGTCCTTGGCGGACCAGGCCAGCAGGGCGGGAATCAGGGCCAGGAGCAGCGGCAGGCGGGAGAAACGGGGCATGAGGCCGAGGGTAGGCCCAAAGGCCGGAAGCGTCCACGAAAAACGGGCCGTTCCCCGGCCGGGATCAGGACAGGAAGTTGCGCACGCCGGTAAAGGCGATCTGGGCGGCCATGGCCGAAAGGACCAGGCCGGTGATCTTGGTCAGCACGTTGAGGCCCATGCGGCCGATGATCCGTTTGAGGCTGGACGCGGAGAACAGGATGACGCCCACGGACAGGCAGGCGCAGACCAGGGCCGCCGCGCCGGTCAGCTTCTCTTCGGTGGAGGAAAGCTCCGCGCCGAGGATGAGCAGGGTGCCGATGGTCGCCGGGCCCACGGTGATGGGCATGGCCAGCGGGACAACGGCCACGTCCGCGTCATCCTCCGGCTCGGGCCGCTGTTTCTTGCCCGACACCAGGGACACGGCGGACAGGAAGAGCAGCGCTCCCGAACCGATCCGGAACCCGTCCAGGGTGATCCCCAGCGTGGAGAAAATCGGATTGCCCGCGAAATAGAGCACCAGCGAAATGACCAGCACCGCCGTGGTCGTCCGGATGGCCAGCCGGTGCTGCGCCCCCTTGTCCATCTCCTCGGTCAGGGTCAGGAAGACCGTGAGCACGAAGAAGGGCGTCAGCAGGAAGAACCACTTTATATAGAGCGAAATAAACAGGTTGGTCACAACATCCCCCGCGCGAAGCGCGCCCAAAAAAGTTTAGGAAAAGGAGGGGATGGGGGTCCGGGGGAAGGGGAGGAAAGAACCCTTTTCAAAGG
>NZ_JBGLYH010000046.1:0-33264 GCF_041414475.1 Pseudodesulfovibrio karagichevae | reverse complement strand
TGGGGGTCCGGGGGAAGGGGGAAAGGGAAGCCCTTTTCAAAGGGTTCCCTTTCCCCCTTCCCCCGGCCGCCGGAGGCATCTTTCCCCCAAACGTTGTTGAAGGCGGCGGGGGTATTTGATAGACGTAGGGGATGGAAGACTTGCAGGAATTCAAGCGGTACAAGATCGGGCAGGCGGCCAAGGCCATCGGGGTCAAGACCTACGTGCTCCGGTTTTGGGAGGGCGAGTTTGAAGAGATCGACCCCATCCGCACGGAAAGCGGCCAGCGGCTGTACACCGAGGAACACCTGGAGATCATCCGCGAAATCAAGCGGCTCCTGTATGACGAGGGGCTGACCATCGACGGGGCCAAGAAGAAACTGCGCGCCCGTGAGAACAGCGACATTCTGTGCGAGGTGCGCGACGAACTGCTGGCCATCCGCAACCTCCTGAGACGCTAGCGGAGCCACCCGCAAAGGGGCGGACCATGGGCAACTTCCTGAAATTCGGGCTGATCGGCCTTAGCGTCTGCCTCATCCTGTTCGTGGTAGCGGCCGTGGTCTTCATGGCCGTGTTCGATCCCAACGACTACAAGGACCGCATCAGCCGGGCCGTGCGCGACGAGACGGGCAGGACCCTGACCTTCGACGGCGACATCGGGCTGACGTTTTTCCCGAGCCTGGGCGTGAAACTGGGCGGGCTTTCCCTGAGCAATGCCGATGGGTTCGGGCCTGAGCCCATGGTTTCCGTGCGCTCGGCGCTGGTCTCCGTGCGCCTGTTGCCCCTGCTCACGGGCAAGATCCGTTTCGGGCAACTGGAGCTGGACGGGCCGGTCCTGAACCTGGGCCGCGACGCGCAGGGCCGGACCAACTGGGACGACCTGGTGGGCCGCAAGCCGGACGAGCCGGAGAAGGCGGGCCACGGCAAGCCCTTCGACCTGGACGTGGCGGGCGTGGCCGTGACCGGCGGCGAGCTGGCCTGGGACGACCGCAAGGAGGACGTCCGGTTCGTTCTGGACGGCCTGGACGTGACCACGGGCGCAATCACCAAGGGCGGGCTTTTTCCGGTCAAGCTGTCCATGCATTTCGACTGCCGCCATCCCGACGCCAGGGGCACGCTGACCATGGAGGGGCAATCCTCCCTGGATTTGGCGGAGCGCCAGTACGGCCACACGGACATGCACGCGGCCATCAAGGCCGAGGGCGCGTCCATTCCCGGCGGCAAGCTGGACGGGACCCTGTCCTTTCGATTCCTGGCCCTGGATTTCAACAAGGAGACGGCTCAGATCACGGGCCTGGAGTGCTCGGCCTACGGGGCCACGCTGCTCGCGGACGGCACCCTCCGGGGGCTGACGGACGGGCTCGAGGCGGCCTCGGCCGACCTGACCCTGCAACCGGCCGACCTGCGGGCGGTGCTCGCGGCCCTGGGGGCTCCGGCTCCGAACACCGCCGACGCCAAGGCGCTGACGGCGGTGGGCGGCTCGGTCCGGTTCGACTTCAAGCCGGGGCGGCTGGCCGTGGAGGATATGGAGCTGTCCGTGGACGGGACGCGCATCGTGGGCAAGGGGGCGGTGGAGCGCGGCGGCGCCTGGCCCCGGTTCTCGGCGCAACTGGACGTGGGCGACCTGGACCTGGACCGCTACCTGCCTCCGGAGCATGCGGCCGATGGGGAGGCGTCCCAGGAGCAGGCCAGGTCCGGTCTGATGGGCGACACGGTCCTGCCGGGCAATGTGATCCGCCGGCTCGATTTCGACCTGGACGCCAAGATCGCCAAGCTGACGCTAGGCAAGGCGCATTTCAGCAACGTGGCCGTGACGGCCAAGGGCGCGGACGGGCTGGTGACCATTGATCCCGTCTCCGCCGAGGCCTACGGCGGGACCCTCAGGCTGACCGGCACGGTGGACGCCCGGCAGGGCGTGCCCGTGGCCGCGACCCGTACCGAGGTGGCGCACCTGGACGTGGCCGGGCTGGCCGGGGACGTGACCGGCAAGTCCGAATACGCGGGACTCGCGGACTACAGTTCGTCGTTGAGCGCCCGGGGCGAGCGCATGCGTGATCTGTTGGGGACGTTGGGCGGGGAGTTTTCGTTCAAGTTGTCCGACGGCGTGTTTCCCGGCGTGGACCTGGTGGCCCTGGCCCGGTCTACTCATTCGGCCAGGGACAGGCAGGGCACGGTGGAGGCGGCCGGGACCGATTTCACCCGGTTCGGCTCCATCTCGGGCACCGGGACCATCAAGGACGGCGTGGTGACCAACAAGGACCTGGAGGTCATGGCGCCGGGGCTGCGTGCCGACGGCCACGGCGCGGTCTCGCTGGTCACCCGGCAGATAGACTACATGGTCCGGGTCAAACTGGTGCCCACCGGCGAGGGGCAGGGCGGCAAGTCGTCCAAGGATCTCATCGGGGTGATGGTCCCCATCCACGTGACCGGGACCATCGACAAGCCGCGCTACTGGGTCTCGGTCAAGGAGTACGCCAAGGCGCTGGGCGGCGTGGTGGTCGATACCGTGGGCACGGTGCTCGGCGGGGTGAAGAGCGTGGTCGAGGGCGTGGGCTCGGTCCTGGACAGGTCGACCGGGGGAAACGGGACGGAGTCCGACCAGCCCGCGCGGAAAAAGTTCCTCGGGATTTTCTAGCGGGCCTTCATCTGGATGTTGGCCGGTGGCGGGCCGTTCTTGCGGGGCGCCTTCTTGAGCTGCTGTCTCGCCTTGGCCAGCGGGGCGGGCTGCTGAGCCCCTGCTGGCGCGGCGTCTTCGGCCACCAGTTCGTGCATGGCCGCAAACGCCCCTTCCAGGGATTCGTTTTCCTCGACCAGCTGCCGCAGGAAGCGGTTGATCGGCCCGACCATGGCGATGGCCCGGTCCACCTCGGCGTTGGCTCCCCTCTGGTAGGCGCCGATGTTGACCATGTCCTCCACGCGCTTGAAGGTGGCCATGTGCCGCAGCACGGCTCGGCCGTCGGCCTGGGCCTGTTTGGTGGTGATGTCGCTCCGCAGACGGCTGATGGACTTGAGCACGTCGATGGCCGGGTAGTGGCCCATGTCGGCCAGGTCGCGGGTCAGGACGATGTGCCCGTCCAGGATGGAGCGGGTGGAGTCCGCGATGGGCTCGGTGAAGTCGTCGCCGTCCACCAGAACCGTGTAGATGCCGGTGATGGACCCCTTGCGGTTTTTGCCCGCGCGCTCCAGCAGCTGGGGCAGGTGGGCGAAAACCGACGGGGTGTAGCCGCCGCGCGTGGGCGGTTCGCCGGCGGCCAGGCCGACTTCGCGGCCCGCCATGGCGAAGCGGGTGACCGAGTCCATCATCAGCAGCACGTCCTTGCCCTGGTCCCGGAAATATTCGGCGATGGCCGTGGCCGCGTAGGCCGCGCGCATGCGGATGAGCGGGCTCTTGTCCGAGGTGGCCACCACCAGAACGGACCGGGCCATGCCTTCGGGGCCGAGGTCGCGTTCCATGAATTCGACCACCTCCCTGCCGCGCTCGCCGACCAGAGCGATGACGTTGATGTCCGCCTTGGTGTAGCGGGCCATCATGCCCAGCGTGGTGGATTTGCCCACGCCGGAACCGGCCATGATGCCGACGCGCTGGCCCTTGCCGAGCGTCAAAAGGGCGTTGACCGAGCGGATGCCGACGTCGAGCGGCTCGTTGATGCGCGGGCGCTCCAGCGGGTTGGGCGGTTCGCGGTGCAGGGGGGCGAAGGTTTTGGCGTGGATGGGGCCCTTGCCGTCCAGGGGGTCGCCGAAGGCGTCCACGGCCCGGCCGAGCAGGGCGCTGCCCACCGGGATGTGCGGCGGGGTGGCCGCGTTCTGGATGAGCGAGCCGGGGCCGATGCCGCGCATGTCCGAGTAGGGCATGAACAGGCACGCCCCGTCGCGGAAGCCGACCACCTCGGCCGGAATGGGGTCGTGGCCCGTGGGCAGGAGATAGCAGACCGAGCCGAGCGGGGCCTTGATGCCGTGTCCCTCGGCGATGAGGCCGACCACCTTGGTGACCTTGCCGAAGGTCTGGCAGGGATCGAGCTCTTCCAGCAGTCCGAGCCGAGAATCCATGCCTACTCCTTGTCTCCGGCGGTGACCTGGTCGGCCAGTTGGTCGAAGATGGGCTCCACGAGCTTCCAGCGGGTGTCGATGGTGTTGTCCACCTTGCCGCCCTCGGCCTCGATGACCACGCCGCCCATCTCGATGGAGGCGTCTGCCTTGACGGTCCAGTACTTGAGGGTGGGGTTGCGGTCCTGTATCTCCTTGACGAACTCGTCGAGCTCGGCGGTCTCGTCGGGGTGGCAGCGGATCTCGATCCGTCGCTGGGACTCGATGCGCTCCAGGGCCTCGGTCATGAGGGCCTGAAGTGCCTGGCCGCGCTTCTCGTCCAGCTCCACCTTGAGGGTTTTTTTCAGGGCCAGGCGGATGAGCGTGATCACGTCCTGCCGCCGGGTCTCGTAAATGTCGGCGCCCTGGGCGCCGATCTGGGCGAACAGGGCCTCGGCCTTGGCCGAGACGTCCTTGATGTGCTGGTCCACGAACTCCTGGGCCTCGGCGATGCCCTGGGCGAATCCCTCGTGCCGTGCCGTGGCGCGCAACGCCTCGGCCTCGAGCTCGGCCAGCATCTTGATCTCCTTGGCCGCGTCGCGGGCCTTTTCTCGCACGCGGGCCAGGTACTCCTCGTTGGTCGAGTCGTCCCAGATGAGCTGGCGCTTGCCCTCCAGCTCCTGGATGGTCATTTCATCCGGGCCGGGCGTATCCATGCCCACCACGACCTTGCCGGTCATGCGCGGACGGTGGCTCTGGAACTTAGATAAAGACATCGCTGCCACCTCGGCTGATGACGATCTTGCCCTCGTCCTCCAGGCGGCGGACGGTCTTGACGATGGACTGCTGGGCGGCCTCCACCTCGGAGAGCTTCTTGGGCGGCATGATCTCCAGGTCTTCCTTGATCATGGCCGAGGCGCGCTCGGACAGGTTCTTGAAGAACTTCTCGCGCAGGTCCTCGCTCGCGCCCTTGAGCGCCACGGTGAGGTCCTCGTTGGAGACCTCCTTGAGCAGCTCGCGGATGGCGATGTCGTCGATGCCCTTGACGTCCTCGAACACGAACATGAGGTTGCGGATGTCCTCGGCCATCTGGGTGGACTCCTCCTCGATCTCGGACAGGACCTCTTCCTCGGTGTTGCGGTCCACGGCGTTGAGGATTTCGGCCACGGAATTGACGCCGCCGACCTTCTTGCCTTCCTTGCCGCCCATGGCGATGAGCTGGCTCTGGAGGACCTTGTCGACCTCCATGAGCATCTCCTCGGCCACGGCCTCGAGCTTGGCCAGGCGCATGAGCACCTCGGCGCGCACGCCCGCGGGCAGGTTCTGGATGAGCTCGGCGGCCTGGTCCGGGTGCAGGTGGCCCAGAATGAGGGCCAGGGTCTGCGGGTGCTCGTTGCGCAGGATCTGGGCCAGGATGCGCGGGCTGACGTTCTCCAGCTCCTGGAACGGCGTGGGGCCGGTGTCCAGGTCCAGGGAATCCATGATGTACTTGGCGGTCTCCGCGTCCAGGGATTGGGTCAGCAGCCGCTTGACCTGTTCCGGTCCGCCCACCAGGAGCTCCGCGCCGTAAGCCAGGGCCTCGTTGTACTCCTTGAGCACTTCCAGGACCTCCTCCTTGGGAACGGAGTCGGTTTCGAGCATGGCCTTGGACACGGCGGCGATCTCGTTGCGCTCCATGCGCTTGAATACCTCCGCCGTGAACTTCTCTCCCAGGGAGAGGAGCACGATGGCCGTTTTCTGGGGGCCGGTGAAGTCTGCCATTTCTTACGCCTCCTGGGTAAGCCAGGTTCTGAGCAGGTGGACCGCCTGGTCGAGGTTCTCGTCGGACAGCTGGATGGCGTGGTTCTTGGCGTTTTCGAGCCGCCTTGAGGCGTCCAGAGCCTCTTCGTCCATGTCGTCCTCCTCCAGCGCCAGCCGCTCGGAACCGGGTAGCCCGGCCATCTCCTCGATCTCCTGCTCGGCGACCCTCGGCCGGATCAGGGCCATGACCACCGGGCGGACGACCAGGATGAGGAAGAGGAAGATCAGCAGTCCGTTCAGGAACGGCTTGCCCAGCCGCTGGGCGTACTCCAGCATGGTCCGCATCAGGGAATCGCCGCTGGCCAGCTGCGGTTCGCCGAACGAGATGTTGCTGACCTCGATGGTGTCGCCGCGTTGCGCATCGAACCCGACCGCGTTCTCGATCAGGGTGCGGATGCGGTTGATCTCCTCGGCGGAGCGGGGCACATAGACCTGCTTGCCGTCGGCGTCCGCCTGCCACGTCCCGTCCACAATAACCGCAACGGTCAGACGTTTCAATTGTCCGACGGGGGCTACGATATTTTCTTCCTGCTTGTCGATCTCGAAGTTGGTGGTACGGGAGTTGCGCGTGGAGTCCTGGGTGGTCTGGGTGCCGGTGAAGCCGTCGCCGCGGAAGTTGGTGTCCGGCGAATTGCTGGCGCCCAGGTTGGCCGCGCCGTTGGTGGTTTCCTCATTGCGGGTCTCGGAGCGGACCACCGCGCTGTTGGGATCGTAGGTCTCCTTGCGCACGGTCCGCTGGCTGAAGTCGAGGTCCGCGTTGACGCGGGCGATGACCTTTTCCGGGCCCACGGCCGGTCCGAGCAGTTCGAGGATGCGGCGCTGCAGCTTGGCCTCGACGCCCGCCTTGTGTTCGAGCTGGGCGTTGGACATGGCCAAGCCGGTGGATTCGTCCTCCGGGGTGTACAAGGGATGCCCCTTCATGTCCGTGACCGTGATGTTCTTGGGTTCAAGCCCTTCCACAGCCATGGACACCAGGTTGACGATGCCCTTGATCTCGTCGGGCTCGAGCTTGCCGTCACCCTTGAGCTGCAGGACGATGGACGCGGACGGCGCGATCTGGTCCTCGATGAACAGGGACTTCTGCGGGATGACCAGGTGCACCCTGGCCTTGTCCACGATGGGAAATTCCGTGATGGTGCGGGCCAGTTCGCCCTGGAGCGCCCGCTGGTAGTTGACGTGCTGGACAAAGTCGGTCTGGCCGATCTGGACCTCGTCGAAGATCTCGAAGCCGATGCCCTGGCCGTGCAGGTTGCCCTCGCCGGCCACCTTGAGCCGGAGCTCGTAGACCCGGTCGGCCGGCACCATGATGGTCGTGCCGTTGTTCTCGAGCTTGTAGTCCTCTTTCTGTGCCTGGAGCATGCCCACCACCCGGGATGCGTCCTCGGGATAGAGGTTGGTCATCAGGACCCGGTAGTCCGGCTTGTTCATCCAGTAGATCATCAGCGCGAAGGAGACGACCACGGCGGCGGCCAGTCCCCCGATGAGGATGCGCTGGGACACGGTGCGGTCGGTCCACAGCCCTTGCATCTTGGACCAGTATTCTGCGACGAACGGAGGCATCTTCTATTTCTCCAGCTTGCGTTGGCGGTGTGTTCCGGTTGCAAAGACGCCTAGAAGGGCATCTGCATGATTTCCTTGTACGCGGTCATGATCTTGGAGCGGACGGCGCCGGTCATCTGCATGGCCATGCCCGCCTTCTGCATGGAGATCATCAACTCATGCACGTTCTGGGTCTTGCCGGAGGCGAATTCCTCGATCATGGTCTCCTTGGTCTCCTGGAGGTCGTTGACCTTGACCAGGGAGGACTTGAGGGTGTCCTGGAAGCTCGTGACGGGGGCCTGGGGCTTCTTGAGGCTCTGGGCGACCGTGGAGTCCACCGTGCGGCGGCGGATGTCCATGGCGTTCTGATAGGCATTGAAGGCGACGCTTTTGACGACCATTTACTCTTCTCCTTTTCCTACTGACCGATGGTCAGGGCCTTCTGGAACATTCGCTTGACGCCCTCGATGGTCTGGACGTTGGCTTCGTATCCGCGCATGGTCTGCATCATGTTCGCCATCTCCTCGACCACGTTGATGTCCGGGTAGAACACGTACCCCTGGTCGTTGGCGTCGGGATGGTTGGGCTCGTAGACCTGCTTGAACGGGCGCTGGTCCTGGGTGACGCCCAGCACCTTGACCCCTTCCAGGTTGCGGTTGAGCTGGTCCTGCATGGCCTGGTCGAAGGGCGAGTAGACCGGTGTGGCCTCGAAGGAGACCGACTTGCGCTGGTACGGGCCGCCCGTCTCGGTCTTGGTGGTCCGGATGTTGGCCATGTTCATGGAAATGACGTTCAGCTGCGCCCGCTGGGCCGTGAGCCCGGACGCGCCGATGTCGAGTGCGGTCATGAGATCCATTTACTTGCTCCCTTCCTGAATCACCTTGGTCATGCCGTCGAAGCTCTTCTTGATGACCGATGCCAGGGCGTTGTACATCATGGTGTTTTTGGCGTTGGTGGCCATTTCCTTGTCCAGGTTGACCTCGTCCTGGCCGTAGATCTCGCGGGCCCGGAAATCCTCCAGGCCTTCGCCCTTGAACCCGTCGGGGTCGAAGGTGGCGGGCAGGTGGTCCTGCTTGGTGCGGGTGAGCTTGCCCAGGGCGTCCTGGTTCAGGGCCGCCTGGAGCTGACTTTCGAATTCGATGCGGCGCGCCTTGTAACCGGGCGTGTTCACGTTGGCGATGTTGCCCGTGACGATATTTTGACGTTCCAGGCGCAGGTCCAAGACCTTGGCCGTTATGTTCAGGTGTTGCTCGAAAAGTCCTCGCATCCCTTGCTCCTCCTTCGTTCGCGTGACGGTTGGGGGTCCGGCGGGGGAATGTTTTTCCGCCGGGTCCGCAGGAGGCTAAGCAACTCCCGTTCCAATCAAACAACTACTTGAAATTGAATAGAATCTGTGAAAAGCAAGAGGTCGGGCGTCAGACTCCCGCACGGAATCCCCGGCGCGGCCCGCGCCGAACGGGGCGAAAAAACAGGGTAGATTCTTCCTCCCGGACCAGTTTCGGCTGCGGAAGGGCAGGGTGCCGCTTCCCGGTAGTATGCATGCAAACTGAATTTTATCAGTATGTTGCGTGCGGCGCGAACTGACGTCAAAATCGGGATATCACCCCCTTGGCACATTGATTGCTAGATCGGTTGCGGCCGAAACGGCCATGGAGATCTTTTCAGCCCGGCCTTCGGGCAAAGGAGAAATGGAGGGGAACTATGAGTGGTCATCTGGATTACGAAATCAACAAGGAACTCGGCGAATGCTACCTGTTCATGGGTGAGCTGGACAAGGCCGAGGAGTACTACAAGAAGGCGGTCAGCTCCAACGGCGTCCATCCGGACCCGTACCTCGGGCTGGCCACGGTCGCCGTCCAGCGCGGCGATCTGGAAGACGCCGAACTGATGTACAAGAAGGCCCACAAGATCGAGCCTTCGGACAAAAGTCTTTCCGGGATAGCGCTTATCCGCATGGAGCACGGCGACAGGGACCAGGCTTTTTCCCTGTTCGTCGAGGCCATCGGCATGAATCCCGAAAACATGGTCGCCCTGTTCAGCCTGATCAGGCTCGGCCATGAACTGGAACGCATCGGCGAAATCATCCCGCACCTCGAGAATTACCTCGAAATCGATCCGGCCAAGCACGAAGTGCGCTACTCCCTGGCCGGGTGCCTCGCCTGCGTCGGGCAGAAGGACGCGGCCGTCAACGAACTCGAGACGATCTTGGAAAAGGATCCCGAGAACGGCCCGGCCAAGGAAATGCTCGAACAGTTCCGGTCCTGACAACGGTCTCCCCTCCCCGTTGATTTCCCGTCCCGCCGCCCTCGCGGAAGCGGGGCGGGAAATCAGCCTTGAGACCGTCCGGCGGCTCGCGGCCGCGTCGAGAAGACTCCCCCGGGCGGAAGGCCGGGCGGCGGCCCGTTTTTGTCGTCCTTTCTCCCCGTGCCCGGAAACGGGTGCGCTCCCTCCCCGCCGCATCCTGCGGCAGGCGTCCCCAAGAGATTCCCGTTCGTCTGGCATTACGGGCGGTTGACCATCGAGACCCGTTTGCTGCATGGCGGGATGACCGGCTAGTTGCCGGTTTTTTCGTGTTTTTTGATTCCGGATATCCAGGCGTTATGCACACCTGTGGAAAAAACACGGGTTCGCGGTCCGTTTTTCGCCGGAAACCGTGACCATCCGCGCCTTGCGTTTGGGCGGCAAATCTGGCACAGGCACTCAAAACATCAAGTGAGGTTGCGATGAATCTGTTGCCTGTGAAGAGAGCCATACTATCCGTTACCGACAAAACCGGCCTGGCCGAGTTCGCCGAATTCCTGGTCGACCAGGGGTGCGAGCTGGTGTCCACCGGGGGGACCAAGAAGATGCTGAAGGACGCGGGGCTGCCAGTCACTTCGGTGTCCGACGTCACCGATTTTCCCGAAATCCTGGGCGGCCGGGTCAAGACCCTGCACCCGCATATCCACGGCGGCATCCTGGCCGACAAGGACGACGAGGCGCACATGGAGACCCTGCGCGACTTCGGCATCGAGCCCTTCGACCTGGTCTGCGTCAATCTCTATAATTTCGCCGACGCCGTGGCCAAGGGGCTGGACCTCAAGGCGGCGGTGGAGCAGATCGACATCGGCGGACCGACCATGCTTCGGGCCACGGCCAAGAATTTCCACTCCATCTGCGTGGTCCCCGATCCCAAGTACTACGAGACGGTCCGAAAGGAGATCGAGGAGCACGGCGGCGTGACCCTGGAATTCCGCAAGGAAATGGCCACTCTGACCTTCCGGCTGACCAGCGAATACGACGCCATGATCACGAAATACCTCAGCGAGAACGACGCCTAACACGCACGGCGGCTTGCGATAGCGGGCCGTCTGCACATTTTTCGGGCTTTGCTCAATCCTCAACGTAGACGGCTACGCCTCCGGTTGAGCTTCGCCCGAGAAAATGCACAGTCGACCCACTCTCCCAAGCCTTGAGGCGTCATTCAAGAAGAACGAGGTAGGGGAGCCGCGCGGCGTCCGGGGGGATTGCCGCGCGGTGCAAGAGGGTGCATAGTCGAATCACTCCGATCAGGGAGTTGGGACCACCGGTCCCAACTCCCTGATCGGCAATGAAATTCCAGAATTTTTCGGTTGCGGAAACAGGCCGCGGGGCCGCCGCAGGCACGTTTTATCCCGGAGCGCAATCATCGCCCAGAAGCCCAAGGGCAACCTGCAAGGGTTGAAGCCCAACCAGATCAAGCGGTTATCCCGCCTGTACCAACGCCAATTCCCGACCGACGGGGTCTACAGCAACGAGCAGGCCCGCGAACTGGCCGAACTGTCCACGGACACCGGCCGCCAACTCGGCCTGCTCATCGACCGCCAGGGCAAAGTCTCCATGGTCCTGGTCGGCGACAACCGGTCCATCTACATCCCGGAGCTGCCGCGTGCGCGCATGAGTTCGGGGCGGCTACGCGGCCTGCGTCTGCTGCACACCCACCTGGCCGAGGAGAGCCTGAGCCAGGAGGACCTCATGGACATGGTCTTCCTGCGGCTCGATTCCGTGGCCGTTCTGACCGTGAGCGGAGGGTTCCCGGTGGCCGTGGAGGCCGCCCACCTGCTGCCGCCCAACCCGGACGAGAAGAGCTACGAGCTGTTCCCGCCCGTGCGCTGGGACCGGTTCGAGCACGACCTGGGATTCATCACCACGGCCATCGAGGATGAGTTCGGCCGCCAGGTCGACGGCCAGGGGCTGGGCTCGGACGAGGACCGCGCCCTGCTGGTCAGCGTGGACGAGACCCCGCGTCCGGTGCAGGAGCTCTCCCTGGAGGAACTGGCCGAACTGGCGGACACCGCCGGGCTGGTCGCGGCCGGGACCATGATCCAGCGGGTGCGCCAGCGCAACCCCAAGTTCATCATGGGCAAGGGCAAGCTGGCCGACCTCGAGGTCCGCGCCCTGCAGGCCAACGCCTCGATCATCATCTTCGACCAGGAGCTTACGCCCACCCAGATACGCAACCTGGCCGACATCACCGAGCGCAAGATCCTGGACCGCACCCAGCTCATCCTGGACATCTTCGCCCAGCACGCGACGAGCAAGTCGGGCAAGCTCCAGGTGGAGATGGCCCAGCTCAAGTACACCCTGCCCAGATTGGTGGGTAAGAACCGGGCCATGTCCCGGCTCATGGGCGGCATCGGCGGGCGCGGGCCCGGCGAGACCAAACTCGAGATCGACCGTCGCCGGGCCAACGACCGGCTGGCGCGGCTCAAGGACGAACTCAAGCAGGTCCGCAGGCACCGCTCCCAGACCCGCGAGCGCCGCGCCAAGGCCGGGCTGCCCGTGGTCTCGCTGGTGGGCTACACCAACGCGGGCAAGTCCACGCTGCTGAACACCCTGACTCAGTCCAAGGTCCTGGCCGAGGACAAGCTCTTCGCCACCCTGGACCCGACCAGCCGCCGCATCCGCTTCCCCGAGGAGCGCGAGGTGGTCCTGACCGATACGGTCGGTTTCATCCGCCGCCTGCCGCCGGACCTGAAGGAGGCCTTCCGGGCCACCCTGGAGGAGCTGGACTCCGCCGATCTGCTCGTGCTCGTCTGCGACGCCTCCCACCCGGAGGTGGAGGAGCAGGTGGAGGCGGTCCGCGCCATTCTCGAAGAGATGGAGCTGAACGAAATCCCGTCCATCCTGGTCCTGAACAAGTGGGACAAGCTCGACGAGGAAGGGCGCGAGGCCATGCGCCGCGTTTTCCCCGAGGGCATCCCGGCCGCTGCCGTGGACCGGCCCTCCCTGGAGGCGGTGGTCGAGGCCATCCTCGGCAACCTCCCGTGGGAGAAGCAGGGCGTCTGACGGTTTCCCGGGCCATTACCTCCGGCCCGCCTTCTTGCGCGTGCGGTAGGCGTCGGCCACGAAGACCAGCGAGACCAGTTGCTGGCCCATGAGGATGTAATAGCCCTGGCTGCCCATCAGGACCGCGCAGCTCAGGTTGCCGAGCATGAACCCGAAGTAGCCGTTCACGTTGTCCTTGGCCGACAGGTAGGTGCCGATCAGGAATCCGGCGGCCACGCAGAGCTCATAGACCTGCGTCGGGGTCGTTATCCCGCCGAAGTCGTAGAGGCTGGCGGCCAGTCCGCAGACCACCGCGAAGCGGGCCAGGTAGTCGAGCCATTTCGGCTCGTTGCCGTGGCCGCGCAGGGCGATGATGAAGCCGATGAGCATGGCCGGGGCGCCGCCCGCTTCCACGGTGGCGGCGATCCAGTTGTGTTCCATGCCGAAGACGGCGACCCAGGCGGGCAGTCCGGCCAGGAATATGCCCCACGACCGTAGCCGCCAGGCCTTGTTGCCTTCCGGGGTGGCGCTGCGCTCCGCCCGGGAAAAGCATATCTTGTTGAGCAGGTACGAAGACCCGCCCCATATCTGAAGCAGAATATCCATGTGATACCTCGTGTCCGGCCCTGGGCCGGCATAGACGTGACAAAAGACATGGGCATCGGCCCATGGACCTCGAAAGAGGTGGGGGAGCAGCGTCTACTCGCCCGATTTGTCCGTCAGAGGAGGCGACATCATGGCGCATTCTCCGCCAAGACTGGCCGCGCAGGCGCCGCCCACGTCCTTCCCGTCGTAGGAGGTGTCGCTTTCCAGCGGCTCGACGTGGATGGTCACTTCTGCGCGGGGCAGCTTGGAATGGATAAGTTCTTCAATGAGTTCACACAGTTCATGGGAATCGTGCACGGTCATGGAACCGGGCACCAACAGATGAAAGTCGATGAATCGCTTGGGGCCGGACTTGCGCGTCCGCAGTCCGTGGAAGGAGGATTCCGTGCCCGCGTAGCTGTGGATGGCGTTGGCGATGAGCTTCAGCTCCTCTTCGGGCAGGGAGTCGTCCATGAGCCCGCCCACGGACCGCTTGAGCAGCCCGACGCCGGTGAAGACGATGTTCACGGCCATGATCACGGCGATGATCGGGTCCAGGATTTTCCACTGGGGCATGACGATGATCACGGCCAGTCCGGCCACCAGCCCCACCGAGGTCCAGACGTCGGTGAGCAGGTGTTTGGCGTCCGCCTCCAGGGTGATGGAGTCGAACCGGTCGGCCGCGCGGAGCATGATCCTGGCGACCAGGAAGTTGATGACCGAGGAGGCCAGCGCCAGGAGCAGGCCGGGGCCGAGATGGCGCAGGTCCTGGGGCGAGAAGAAGCGGTCGATGGCCGCATACCCGATGGCGAAGGCGGCCACGATGATGAGCACGCCCTCGATGCCGCTGGAGAAATATTCGGCCTTGCCGTGGCCGTAGGCGTGGTCCGCGTCGGCCGGGCGCAGGGCGATGGTGATGGCGGTCAGGGCGAGCACGCCCGCGGTCAGGTTGACCAGGGATTCGGTGGCGTCAGAGAGCAGGCCGACCGAGCCGGTCATCCCCCAGGCGCCGAACTTCAGCGCCAGGGTCAGGATCGACGCGCCGATGGAGTAGACGGCGTATCGCTTGGGGGAAGCCGGGCGCACGGTGTTAGCCCTTCTTGAGCCAGGGGTTTTCCTCGCCCCGGGCCAGGCGACGGATGTTCTCCTTGTGCCGCCAGAACAGGACGAGCATGACCACGGCGGCCACGGGGATGTAGGCGAAGTTGCCGGACAGGAGCATGAGCACCGGCAGGGACAGGGCGAAGGTCAGGGAGCCCATGGACACGTGCCCGGTGAGCCAGACCATGAGCAGGCACAGGACGATGCAGACGAGCGCGGGCCAGAAGGCCAGCCCCAGGAACGCGCCCACCGTGGTGGCCACGGCCTTGCCGCCCTTGAACCCCATGAAGCAGGAAAAGACGTGGCCCAGGATGGCCGCCAGGGCGACCAGGGACAGGGCGAAGGGAGATTCGAGCCAGGAGGCGGCGAAGACCACGGGCAGCAGCCCCTTGAGCACGTCGCAAGCCAGGGTGGCGATGCCCCACTTCATGCCGCATAGCCGGGCCACGTTGGTGGCGCCGGTGTTCCTGCTGCCGTCCTTCCTCGGGTCGATGCCGCACGCGGATTTGGCGATGACCAGCCCGAAGGGGATGGAGCCGAGAACATAGGCCGACAGGGCCCAGAAAATGAAGGTCATTGTGATTTCTCCTGATAAATCGCGATAGCTGCGTGATACTACAGTTTTTGCGGCGAGTTGAAAAGTGCGCTTATTCTTCCAGGGCTTCGCTGAGCCGTATCTCGTTGGTCAGCGGGTCGATGCGCGAGAAGTTGATCTGGAACCGCTGGCCCGGATAGAGCTTGTCGCCGAGCATCTTCCTGGGCGCGCGCACGTTGACCTGGAGGTGGGGCATGGCCAGGGTGGCCATGGGACCGGCCTCGTCCACCAGCACGGCGGGCTGGAACTCGCGCCGCCGCTTGGTCAGGTAGACCAGCTTCCAGTACCGGGGCCGGAACCGCTGCACCGCGCTGACCGCCTGGATGCGCATGTTCAGGTGGGTGATGAGCTGGTCCAGTTCGTCGCGGTCGAGCCTCGGTTCGCCCGAGGCCAGGAAGGAACTGACCTGGGCCATGTTGATGAAGTCGGTGTAGCGCCGCAGCGGCGAGGTGATCGGCGCGTAGGCCGGGACGCCCAGCGCCGCGTGCCGCTTGGGCGCGGTCTCCAGGGTCGGGGGCAGGAGCAGCTTGACCGAGCGCAGGATCTCGGCGGGCTCGGTGAAGATGCCTGCGGCCTCCGTGGGCAGGGCGATGTCCTGGGTGCGGTGGAGCAGGGGCACGCCGTTGTCACGGGCCCACAGGGCCAGGCCCGAGTTGGCCAGGATCATGAATTCGCTGACGACCAGTTCCGAGCGCGGGCTGGGCTCCTTGAGGTCTATGTTGACCGAGGTCTGCGCGCCGTCGCCCTCGAGGCTGACGATGGGCTCGGGCTTGCGGATGACGCACGCCCCCGAGGCCAGCCGCCGCTCAAGAAGGTGGGTGGCCAGGTCGTGGGCCAGCATCAGGGATTCATCGGTCCGCTCCGCAATGGCCCGGTCCGCGTCCTCGTAGGTGGTGTTGGCCTTGATCCGGACCCAGGCCGTGCGCGGCTCGACCTTTTCCAGGGTGCCGTCGGCGGCCAGGAAGAAATCCGTGACCAGGGCCGGGCGCGGCTCGCCCGCCAGCAGGGAGTATTGGCCGGTGCCGAGCCGCTCGGGCATCATGTGGCTGGTGCCCTCGGGCAGGTACAGGCTGGTGGCCCGGTGCAGGACCGCCTTATCCAGCGGGGAGCCGAAGGTCCAGTGGGCCTCGGGCCGGGCCAGGACGATGGACAGCCGATACCCGGTCCCGTGCCGCTCGATGCGGAAGGCGTCGTCGATGTCCCGGGTGGTGCTGGCGTCGATGGAGACCGCGTCCTCGATCTCCGGAGCCTCGGCCTGATTGGAAAAGCGGTTTTCTATCTCTTTTATTTCATTGGTGAAGGATTGGGACCACTCGTCGCCCCAGGCGTATTCGGCCTCGTCCAGGTGGTAGTTGTGGTGGGGCGGCAGCACGCCCCAGGTCTGGGCCAGGAGCAGGGCCAGGTGCGGGACGTCGGGCAGTCCCTTGGAGATGGCCGTCCATATCTTGCGGTCGGTCTCGTCCAGGATCTCGCCCACCTTGCCCCGGAGGATGCGCTCAAGCCCCTTGGCCAGGTCCGGGGCCAGGTCGGGCAGGCGCGGCTTGCGGCCCTGGTTGTAGGCGTCCCAGAGGTCCTTGAGCAGGGTCTGGCCCACGCTGGTGATGGCCTCCCGCTCCTTTTCCTCGGCCTGCTGCCGGAGCTTCAGGGCCACCTTTTCGGCGGGCCATATCTCGAAGACGGGCGGGCGGAACTTGAAATGCGTCTTGGCCTGGAGCATGGCCCGGCCCAGCGCGGCCAGCCGGTCCTCGTCCCACTCCTCCCAGAGCAGGTCGGCGAACCAGTCCAGGGGCGCGGATTCCACCTCGCCCTGGGCCAGCTCCCACAGCTCCATGACGTCCAGCCCGGCCTGAATCTCGCCTCGGGCTTCCTGGCGTTCGTTGAGGATGTTCTGGATGTCCTGGCGCGAGGCGTCGGCGGACAGCATTGGTCCGTGCCACGGCAGCAGCCGGGCGGCGGGCAGCTTCATCTCGCGCTTGTTGATGGTCAGCAGGCGGAGCTTGCCCGACGATTCCTCGAGCACCCAGGCGAGCTGGGGCTGGTCGCCGTGCATGAATTCCACCACCGTTCCGGGGCGGACCGTGGGGCCGAGCGGGGTTGTTTTTGCCATGTATCAGTCGATTCTTTTTCGTTGCGCTAAGGGTTCGGTTAGCATGAAACGGTTGTCAGCGTAAGGCCGTGCGCGTATGGGAAATGCATGCAGATGGACTTTCTGGAACTCATAGGCCTTGCGGCCGGTTGCTGCACCACGGCGGCGTTCTTCCCGCAGGTCCTGCACACCTGGCGGACCCGCTCGGTGGCGGACCTCTCCCTGCGCATGTACCTGCTGTTCACCCTGGGGGTCATGTTGTGGCTGGTCTACGGCATCCGCATCGGTTCCCTGGCCGTGACCCTGGCCAATGCCGTCACGCTGGTTCTGGCGGCGTCCATCCTGATCATGAAACTCGTCTACGACAAGTCTTCCCGCAAGGGAAACGACCGCCGCCCCAAATAAAAGGCCTCGCCGAACTCCTGCCCGGCGAAGCCCACTTTCTTTCGTTCGTCCGGTGCTAGTGCTTGAAGGAGCGCTGTCCGGTGAAGACCATGGCCACCTGCGGCTCGGCCTCGTTGACCGCCTGGATGACTTCGAAATCGCGGATGGAGCCGCCGGGCTGGGCGATGGCGGTCACGCCCTGGTCGATGCACAGGTCCACGCCGTCGCGGAACGGGAAGAAGCCGTCCGAGACGACCACGGAGCCGGGCAGGCCGCCGCGCGCCTCTTCGGTGCGCTTCTCGATGTCGGCCAGCTTGGCCTTCATCTCCGGGTCCTTGATGGCCGCGAGCTTGAGCTCGAAGAGCGATTTGCCCAATTCCTTGGAAGACAGCAGGTCAGCATACTTGATGTACGCCTTGGTCACGGCCAGGAGCACGCAGCCCACGCGATCCTGCTCGCCGGTGCCGATGGCGGTGGTCACGCCGTCGCGCACGAAGAGCACGGAGTTGGAGGTCACGCCCGCCTCGACGGCCCAGGCGAAGAGCAGGTCTTCCGCCTCCTGCCTGGAGGGGGCGCGGGCCACGAAGCGGTTGCCGTCCTTCTCGGCCTCGGCCGGGATGAAGTCGTCCACGGACAGGATGGCGTTGCGGAAGGAGAACTGCAGGACCATGCCGCCGTCGGACAGGGACTTGATGTCCAGGAAGGGCATCCGGGACAGCGACTCCAGTTCGGTGATGCCCGGAATCTCCAGGATGCGCAGGTTCTTTTTCTTTTTCAGCACGGCCAGGGCGTCGGCGTCGAACGCGGGCGCGGCCACGACTTCGAAATACACGGAGTTGATCAGCTCGGCGGTGGCCAGGTCGAGCGTGCGGTTGACCACCACGGCCCCGCCGAAGGCGGCGATGCGGTCGGCCTCAAACGCCCGCTTCAGGGCCACGGCCACGCCCTCGTCGGTCCACGCGGCGCCGCAGGGGTTGTTGTGCTTGAGGATGAGCGCGGCCGGTTTGGCGGACAGGTACTGCAAAATGTTCAGGGCGTTGTCCACGTCGGTCAGATTGGTCTTGCCGGGATGCTTGCCCGCCTGGAGCATGTGCTCTTCGGTCAGGGCGGAGACGAGCCCCTGGCCCGCGCCGATGAACTTCACGCCGCCGACCTCAAGCTGCCCCTCGGCCAGTTCGTAGAGCGCGGCGGGCTGGTCCGGGTTCTCGCCGTAGCGCAATCCCTTGGTCTCGCCGTCGATCTCCCAGGTCCGCTTCCTGAAGACCAGTTCCTGGTCGCCCAGGGTCAGCTTCATGTCCGCGGGGAACGGGTCCTGCTGCAAGGTATGGTACATCTTCTTCAAATCGCTCATCGCTTGGACTCCCTGTTGTTGCCGTGTGAGGGGGCGGTCATAACACACCTTCCACAGGCGGGCAATGACCGGGGGGAGACCCGTCCCGGGATTCAAGCGTACGTTTGAAATAATCCATGAATAATAATTGTTCTAACGCGATTACATAGTAAGATTGAATCAAGTGAAAATCCTCGCGAAGAGGCGGGGTTTTCGTCCGGCGTTGCGGTCGCCGTTGAAATTTTCAGCGTACAGGAGGAATTATGCGTATATTCAGCTTCAAGGACTGGGGACTGCAAACCAAGATCCTCAGTTTTTTCCTTGCCATCGTCGTTCTTATCCTGGCCGGACTGCTCGGCTATTTCCTCCCCGTCGTCGGACGTTCCCTCATGCAGGAGAAGCGCATGGCCACGCAGGGCGTGGTCGACGTGGCGTACGGGATCATCGAATCCTGGGCCGCCAAGGCGGAGTCCGGGGCCATGACCAAGGAGGCCGCGCAGGAGGCCGCCAAGGCGGAGATCGCCACCCTGCGCTACCACGGACAGGAGTATTTTTGGGTCAACGACCTCCATCAGGTCATCGTGGTCCACGGGGCCAATGCGGCCCTCAACGGCCAGGACCTGACCGACAAGAAGGACCCCCACGGGGTGTATCTCTTCCAGGAGATGGTCAAGGTGGCCAAGGCCGACGGACAGGGATTCGTCAACTACATGTGGCCCAAGCCCGGCTCCGAAAAGCCCGTGCCCAAGGTCTCCTTCGTCAAGCTGTACAAGCCCTGGGGCTGGGTCGTGGGCTCGGGCATCTATGTCGACGACGTGGACGCCCAGGTCTCCACCCTGCGCTGGCAGATTCTCATTCCCACCGTGGTGGGCATGGCCCTCATGATCCTCATTGTCTTTTGGGTGCTGCGCGGCATCATCCGGCCCCTGCGCGAGGCCGTGGCCGTGTCCAACGCCATGGCCGAGGGCGACCTGACCGTGGACATCGTGTCCCGGAGCAATGACGAGGTCGGCCAGTTGACGGCGGCCATGGCCAACATGCTCCAGGCCCTGCGCAACGTGGTCTCCGAGGTCAGCCTGGCCTCGGAACAGGTCACTTCGGGCAGCGAGGAGCTGGCCTCCTCGGCCATCGACCTGTCCCACGGCGCGACGGAGCAGGCCTCGGCCGTGGAGGAGGTCTCGGCGGCCATGGAGGAGATGACCTCATCCATCGGCCAGAACGCGGAGAACGCCCAGACCACCAACACCATGACCAACAAGGCGGCCCGCGACACCGAGTCGGGCGGCAAGGCCGTGGTCAAGACCGTGGGGGCCATGAAGCAGATCGCGGAGAAGATCTCCATCATCGAGGAGATCGCCCGCCAGACCAACCTCCTGGCGCTCAACGCGGCCATCGAGGCGGCCCGCGCCGGCGAGCACGGCAAGGGCTTCGCCGTGGTCGCGGCCGAGGTCCGCAAGCTGGCCGAACGCAGCGGCGCGTCCGCGGCCGAGATCAGCGAGCTGTCCTCGTCCAGCGTCGAAGTGGCCGAGGAGGCCGGGAACCTGCTGGCCCAGATCGTGCCGGACATCCAGAAGACCGCCGAACTGGTCCAGGAGATATCCGCCGCCACCAACGAGCAGAACGCGGGCGGCTCCCAGGTCAACGCGGCCATCCAGGACATGGACAAGGTCATCCAGCAGAACGCGGCCGCCTCCGAGGAAGTAGCCTCCACGGCGGAGGAACTCTCTTCCCAGGCCGTGCAGCTGCAGAAGACCGTCAGCTTCTTCAAGCTCGGCGGAACCGCCTACGTCCCGACCGCCAACAAGGTCAAGGTGTCCAAGCCCAAGGCCAAGGCCCTCGGCAAGGGCGGGGCCAAGCCGGTGGCCGGGCCCGCATCCGGTGGGATGGACCTGGAGATGGACGACATGGACGACGGCGATTTCGAACGCTTCTGACGCCGAAGACGCCCCCCTGTGAACAATACGGCCGCCCGGTTCTCCGGGCGGCCTTTTTTTGTCCGGGCGGGACCTCGATTTTGCCTTGGCGGGGGCGCTCAATATTTGCTATGCAAAGAATCCCGGCGTGCGTTTTTTCATCAATCAAGGAACACCGATGTCAGAAAGCTACATGGAAAAGGCGCTCTTGAAGCTCGCCCGTCAGATCAATGCCTACGACGAGGCCTCGCTCATGAGCCTTTGGGAAAAATACGCGGAGAAAGTCCGCCATTTCGAGCCCACCAAACGGTGGGAGGAATCGGTCCTGGTGTTCAATCTCATCCAGTCCACCCGCCTCAAGAACCAGCTTTTCAATTACAACTGGGCGCAGTCCCGCCAGCCGGGCGACGGGCCGGTGGAGATCGACCTGGCCGCCCTGACCGCGCCGGAGAAGCCCTCCGGGCCGGTGAACGGCGACCTCGCTTCGGCCCGGGATCAGGACCGCGGGGCCGGGCCGGACAAGAAAGACCGCCGCGGCAAGCTGCTCACCCTGACCCCCAAGAACGGCAAGTAGCCGCCGCACCGGCCGGTTGACATAGGCACCCGTTTATATTTACGGAACATAACCGTTTGTGCGCGCATCCCCGGCCGGGGGCCGCAATCCCGGTATTTCAAGGAGCTAACAATGTCCAATATGGTGGTTTTCGGTTCCCAGTGGGGAGACGAAGGTAAAGGCAAGGTCGTCGATATGCTGGCCGAGAAGGCGGACGCCATCGTCCGTTTCCAGGGCGGCAACAACGCGGGGCATACCCTGGTGGTCGACGGCGAGCAGTGCATCCTGCACCTGATTCCCTCGGGCATCCTGCACCCCGGCAAGCAGTGCCTCATCGGCAACGGCGTGGTCCTGGACCCGTTCGTGTTCTGCGAGGAGCTGGACAAGCTCGCCGCCAAGGGCGTGGACGTGTCCCCCACCCGGGTGATGATCAGCAAGAAGACCCACGTGATCATGCCGTACCACTGTCTCATGGACGCGGCCCGCGAGTCCTCCAAGTCCGAGGACGGCAAGATCGGCACCACCGGACGCGGCATCGGCCCGTGCTACGAGGACAAGATGAACCGCTGCGGCATCCGCGCCGGTGATTTCGCGGACCCCGAGCTGCTCAAGGGCAAGATCGCCAAGGCCCTGGAAGAGAAGAACGTGCTCTTCCAGCACCTGTACGGGACCGAGCCCGTGGACGCCCAGGCCGTCTTCGACAAGGTCATGCCCGTGGCCGAACGCCTGGTTCCGTACCTCGGCGACGTGTCCTCGGCCATCCAGGCCGCCGACTGCGTCCTGTTCGAGGGCGCCCAGGGCACGCACCTGGACATCGACCACGGCACCTACCCGTTCGTGACCTCGTCCAACACGGTCACCGCCAACGCGGCCTCGGGTTCCGGCTGTTCGCCGCGCGAGCTCGACCGGATCATCGCCATCGTCAAGGCGTACACCACCCGCGTGGGCAGCGGCCCGTTCCCCACGGAGCTTACCGACGCCGACGGCGACTACCTGCAGTCTCAGGGCCACGAGTTCGGGGCCACCACCGGGCGCAAGCGGCGCTGCGGCTGGCTCGACCTGGTGGTCCTCAAGGAATCCGCCCGGCTGAACGGTCCCACCGAGCTGGCCATCACCAAGCTGGACGTCCTGTCCGGCCTCAAGGAAGTCAAGCTCTGCGTGGGCTACAAGTACAAGGGCGAGACCGTCGCCTACCCGCCCCAGGAGCAGAACGGCATGGCCTACGTCACGCCCGTCTACGAGACCCTGCCCGGCTGGGACGAGGATATCACCGGCGCGCGCAGCTGGGACGACCTGCCCGGCAACGCGGTCAGGTATCTCAAGCGCATCGAGGAGATTTCCGGCGTCAGGATCGGCATCGTCTCGGTCGGACCGGACCGGGTACAGACCTTTTAGGGAGTGGAGGGCATGACGCTGCACGACGATCCGCTGGCCGCCCTGGCGGGGCAGGAGCACGCGGTCCGGCGGCTCAACGCCATCGCCCACGATCCGCCCCAATCCATCGTTATCGAGGGGGGCGACGCGGAGTCCCGCGTCGCCCTCGCCCTGTATTGGGCCATGCGCCTCAACTGCGCGTCCGGCTCCGTGCCTTGCGGGCAGTGCCCGGCGTGCAGGCAGATCGCGGACCTGGCCTTCAACGACCTGCTGTTCTTCGACGGCCGCGAGGGGCTGATCAAGGTGGACTCCGTGCGCGAGAAGCGCTCCACCTGGGGCCAGCCGCCCCACGGCGACGGCTACCGCGTGTCCATCTTCGCCGAGGCCCAGATGTTCATGACCGAGGCGGCCAACGCCCTGCTCAAGTCCCTGGAGGAGCCGAGGCCCGGCAACGTCTTCGTCCTGGCCGCGCCCCAGCGCGAGAGGCTCCTGGAAACCCTGGTCTCCCGTTCCTGGGTGGTCACCCTGTCCTGGCCGGACGTGCGCGTGAACCCGCCCGAGGTAACCGAGTGGACCACGGCCCTGGTCCATTTCTGGCAGACCGGACGGGGCTGGTTCGAGCGCACCCAGGTGCGCGGCGCGGTGGACCGCAACCTGGCCATGGACGTGGTCATCGGCATGCAGCGCGAGCTGCGCGAAGCCATGTCCGGGGCCTGCTCCACGCCGCTCTCGGCGGGCATGGCCAAGGCCTATGGCCCGGCGGATCTGCGGCGCATCGGCCTGGTCCTCGAACAGGCCCAGGACGCTCTGAACACCCAGGTCCCGGTCAACCCGACCATGGTCCTCGACTGGGTCGCCACCCGAATGGCGTAGCCCGTGCGCATCGTTAAATACGATCACCACGACGCCGACGCCATCGTCGAGCTCATCACCACCATCCAGATCGCGGAGTTCGGCGTGGCCACCTCGGCCGAGAAGCAGCCGGACCTGCGGGACATCCTCGGATACTACCAGCACGGCGCGGGCAATTTCTGGCTCGCCTTTGAAGAGGACGAACTCATCGGGACCATCGCCCTCAAGGACGTGGGCGGCGGGGTCTGCGCCCTGCGCAAGATGTTCGTCAAGAAGGCGTTTCGCGGCAGGGAGCGCGGCGTGGGCGCGAAGCTCATGCAGACCCTGCTTGACCGGGCGCGCGACCACGGCGTGCGCGAGATATACCTCGGCACCGTGGACGTCTACCACGCGGCGCACCGCTTTTACGAGAAGTCCGGCTTCGTCGAGATCGCCCGCAACGAGGTCCCGGACACGGTCCCACTCATGGACGTGGATGTGAAATACTACCGCTTCCGCTTTTGATTTTTATCCCCCACATGGTATAGACGCATCGGTGGCTTTTGAACTCTAGCGGTTCGGAGGTGCGTATGCGCGCGATCGAAATGACGGCGTTCGACATGGCCCAGCGTTTCGTCGGAGTCCGGGAAGTTCCCGGCAGCCAGTCGAATCCCGCTGTCCTGGCGATGCTGAAACTCGATGACGACTGGCCCGAGGACGACGACGTGCCCTGGTGTTCGGCATTCGCCAACTACGTGACCTGGCTGCTCAGGCTGCCCCGGTCCAAGAGCCTGATGGCCCGCTCCTGGCTCAAGGTCGGGCGGGCCGTGAACGAGGAGGCCGAGGTCGGATTCGACATGGTCATCCTCAAGCGGGGCGGCGGCAGCCAGCCGGGGCCGGAGGTGACCGACGCCACCGGCCACGTCGGCTTCTACGCGGGCATGGAGAACGGCAAGGTGCTTGTCCTGGGCGGCAACCAGGGGGACGAGGTCAACATCACCGCCTACCCCAGGAGCCGGGTCCTGGGAATCCGGCGGCTGTACTGACGGGTGGGGACGCGCCCGGCGGCGGGCATGAAAAAAAGCCCGGATCGGTTTTCCGATCCGGGCTTTTTCGTTTTTTCGGAGGTCGGGCTAGGCGTCGACCATCTTGCCCGCGAAGCGGATGACCAGGGCCGTGGCCAGGATGCCCAGAGGCAGGGTCAGGGTGACGGGCAGGCCCAGCCCCGCCGGGAGGTAGCCGACGACGATGGCAAGCCCGGCCACGACCACGGCATAGGTCAGCTGGGTGCGCACGTGGTCGATGTGGTCGCAGCCCGCGCCCATGGAGGACAGGATGGTCGTGTCCGAGATGGGCGAGCAGTGGTCGCCGAAGATAGCTCCGGTCAGGACCGAGCCCACGGACAGGACCACGAACTCCGGGTCGGGGTTGAGGGCGAAGGCCAGGGGGATGGTCAGGGGCATGAGGATGCCCATGGTCCCGTAGGAGGTGCCGGTGGCGAACGAGATGATCGAGCCGAGGATGAAGATGATCGACGGCAGCAGGTAGGCAGGCAGGGCGTCGGACAGCGCGCCTACCAGATAGGTGGCCGTGCCCAGCTCCTTCATGATCCCGGACAGGGACCAGGCCAGGAGCAGGATGACGGCGGTGATGTTCATGGATTTGATGCCCGTGACAAAGGTCTCGATGGCTTCTTTCAGCGGCATGATCTTGCGCGATACGGCCATGGCGATGGCCACCATGGAGGCGAGCAGGGCGGCCTGGAACAGGACCACCGAGGCGTCCGAGGCCCCGAAGCAGATGCGCATGGAGGCGAACGACAGGGGCGATGCGTTGACCGCGGCCAGCACGGCCGGGTCGTCGAGGTTCTGGTAGCCGTTGAAGTAGAAGCCCAGGAACGCGGCGACCATGAGGGTGCCGATGGGCAGGATGGCGCTCCACACGGACGGCTTCACGTGGGCGGCGGGCTCCAGGGTGGTGGCCTCGTCCGAGGCCATGGGCACGGCGTTGTCGCCGAGCACCTTGCCGTGGGTCCGGGCGCGCATCTCGGCCGTGTACATGGGGCCGAAGTCGCGCTTGAGCCACACGGCCAGGAGGATGAAGAGCAGGATGTAGATGTTGTAGAACCGGTACGGGATGGTCTGGACGAAGATGCCGTAGGCGTTGCCGGTGATGCCGATGGTCTGGTAGCCGTCGCGGATCAGGCCGACCTCGTAGGCCACCCAGGTGGAGATCAGCGCGATGCCCGCGATGGGCGCGGCCGTGGCGTCGATGATGAAGGCCAGCTTCTCGCGCGAGACCTTCAGGCGGTCGGTCACCGGGCGCATGATCGGCCCCACGGTCAGGGAGTTGGCGTAGTCGTCGAAGAAGATGAACAGCCCCATGACCCAGGCGGCCAGCTGGGAGGAGCGCGGGGTACGGGCCCAGCGGGAGATGGCCCCGGCGATGGCCTGGGCGCCGCCCATCTTGGAGATCAGCGCGATGAGCCCGCCGATGGCCAGGACCTGGAGCACGATGCCCGCGTCCCACGGATCGGCCAGGGAGGTCAGGACCTGGGTGGACAGGTGCAGGAACCCGCCGACCAGGGCGTGGTACACGTCCCATCCCTTCAGTTCGAGCATGAAGCAGCCCGAGAACACGCCGATGAACAGCGACAGGACGACGTTCTTGCTGGCGAAGGCCAGGGCGATGGCCAGCAGCGGCGGGATCAGGGTCAGCAGGCCCCAGTGTTCGGCGTTGGCGGCGGCCACCGCCGGGTCGGCGGCCAGGGCGAGGGCGGGCATGAGAAAGGCCGCCAGACAGGCGGCCGACAGTATGAGAGGTTTGCGCATGACGTTCCCTTTGAAATGTGCTCGTTGCAGTGCGGAATAATCGAAATCAACCGTGAAATACAAAATTGTATTCTGTGTAGATGGAGAGCAGGCATATATCATTCATAAGGGTTTGTCGATGGTAAAGGGATATCGACTTCCGAATGCATTGCCAAAAAAGGAATTTCTGCGTGGCCGGATCAGGGAAAGCGGCTTTCGCGCTCCACCTTGCAGACGCGGGTGGTGAAGGAAGCGTACCACTCCTTGCGGCCGCGCGCCTGGGCGACCCGGTGCTCGGGGTGCTCGCGCCACGCCCGGATGGCCTCGGGGCTGTCCCAGTAGGACACGGTGATGCCGACCTCCTCGCGGGCGGAATCCACGCCCAGGAAGCCGGGCATGGACCTGGCCAGTTCGAGCATGCGCCCGGCGGTCTCGGCGTAGCCGCCGTCCCGGTCCGTGCGCACGGAGGTGAAGATCACGGCCCAACAGGCCGGGCCGTTCATATCAGGTTGATTCTTCGGCATTGCGATCCTTTGGGCGTGAAAAGTCCCAGCTGTACGCTTTCGGACAGGGGCTGCCCGATCTTTTCGGCCAGGAAGCGGGCCGGACTGTGCTCGAACATCTGGCCGGGCCGGAGGAAGGTGCGGCAGAACATCTCGCCCCAGTTGGTGGCGTAGATCACGGCGGCCTGCTCGACGCGCCCGGTCTCGGGCGGGGCGGCCAGGTTGAGGATGAAGAAGGCCCGTTCGACCTTCTCGGCGCGCAGGCCCTCGTTGATGTCCGGCTCGAAGGTCTCGGCGAAGGGGAAGAAATCGTGCAGGGCGGCCATGAGTTTCTGCAGGTCGCTGAGGGCCATGGGCGCGATGGTCCGGTCCGCCTGCAACAGGCTCTTGGGCGCGTAGATGCGGTTGGCCAGCAGCCAGGCCAGCAGGTGCACCGGGTCCTGGTTGCGGTGGAGCATCTGGAGGTGTTCGGCGGACTGCTTGGCCTCCACCCGCTCTCCGCCGCGCACGGTCCAGGCGGGCGTCTTGCCCGGAGCCTTCTCCGCCGCGAAATGGAGGATGGGAAAGCCGTTCTCGCGGGTGTCCATGAACGGCACGCGCATGATCTTGTGGTTCTTGCGCGCGAAGTTGGCCGCGATGCGGCGGCCCATGCGCGTCAGGTCCTCGGGGTTGACCAGGGCCCTGGTCCTGTCCTTGGCCCGGCCGCCGGCGGACAACCCCTCCTGGATGCGCTGGTAGGTGTCCACCATGTAGCGGCGCACGTGCGCGCCCATACGCAGGGACTTGTCGAAGGGCCAGGTGCGGTGCGTCTCGGCCAGTCTGCCCGGCTCCACGTAGCCCGAGCCGAACAGGACCGAGATCAGGGACTCGTCCTCGGGCCGGGTGGGCAGGTTCATGAACAGGGGGATGTCCGACAGGTTGGCCTTGAGCCGGAACGACTCCTTGAGCAGGGCCGCCGCGTTGTCCTCCCCGCGCCCGGAATAGTAGTCGTGCAGGGTCGAGTACAGGGCGGTGTACGGGTCGGTGTCGAGCCGTCCCTGGCGGTTGCGGATCAGTTTGCGCTTGATGCGGTCGCACAGGGGCAGGGCGGATGCGCCGGGCGCGGCGTAGGTCTCCAGCAGGCCGAGCTTGAGCACGGACTTGAAGGGCGAGTGGATGGCCTTGACCATCTGCCACAGGGATCCGCCGAAATATTCGGCCGGGGGCACCTCGGCCAGGTGGCCGAAGTCCTCCAGGCGCGGCTTGCCGCACAGGGGGTAGCGCCGGGCCGCGCGGATGCACGACTCGTACATCTTGCGGCTGGCCCCGGCCGGGGTGACCCACCAGGCGATGTTCTTGCCCGCCAGCTTGAGCGCCGTGCGGTAGAACTCCTCCTTGAGCAGCAGGACCTGGGCCGAACCCGAGCTCTCCTCGTCGCCGGACAGGAAGCGGTTGTCGCGCACGTCGTCCATGCGCATGGGGTAGAAATGGACCTCCAGGCCGAAATCGCTGTCCGCCCACAGGGCCATGGCGTCGAGCTTGCGCTTGAGCCCGTGCTCCATGGTCATGGTCACGTCGCCGTCGTAGCAGACCCAGCAGTCCAGGTCCGAGCTCGACGTCTGGGCCACGGTGCCCAAGCTGCCCATGGCGTAGACCGCCTGGATGCGTACCTCGGGCGAGGGGTCGAACTCCGGCTCCAGCCCGAGCCGGTCGCGGACCAGCTCCAGGTCGGTCAGGCAGGGATAGTATCCCCAGACCCGCGAGGACGGGATGTTGCCGAAGTTGTAGCGGCGTTCGAACAGGTCGCTGTCCAGGAGCATGGGGAGCATGCGCAGGAAGGCCTGCTGGTCGCGGGACAGGGTGCCCATGGCCCGGTGCATGCGCTGGCGGTTGTTGTCGAGCATGCGCCGCTCCCGGCGCATGAAGGTCAGCTCCCTGGACCATGCGGCCAGCGCCTTCTGGGCCTGGAAGGGATCGGTCTCCCGGCTCCTGGGCATAACGTTTTTCTCCGCCTCCCTGGCGAACAGGGTCATCTGGCGGAGGCGGTTGGCCAGAAATTGCGGGTGCCCGGCGTCGGAGTTCTTGATGATGGACCGGGTCACGGGCGAGCCGGGCAGCTCCATGGAAAGGAGCACGCAGTCCCGGACGTACAGGGCGTGCAGGCAGGTGCGGCGGAACTCCACGCCCCGGAATTCGTCGCCGATCAGTTCGGCGAAGGACAGGTCGCACGCCTCGAACCGGGTGGAGCGCACGGAGCAGCCGTGCAGGGCGCTCCCGGCCAGGGAGCAGACGGTGAAGTCGCAGCGGGTCAGGCGGCAGTCGCGGAAGGCGGCCTCGCTGAACACCGAGTTCCGGAACCGGCACCCCTCGAAGGTGCAGCCGGACAGGAACGCGCCCGTGAACGTGCAGTCCGTGAACAGGCAGTCCTCGAACCGGGTGGCCGCGAACTCCACGCCGGTGAAGCGCACATCCCGGAATTCGGTGCCGGACGCGGTGCAGGCACGGATGAGCCCGTCGGACAGGTCGGAATTGCCCACCTTCCCCCGGAAGAACCGGGTGTGGACGAACGTGGATCCGGCCAGGTTCAGCCCGGTCAGTTCCCGGTTTTCCAGTTGCTCGCCGTCCACCGTGGACCCGGCCAGGTCCAGGTCGCGGACGTTGCCGGGCTTGGGCAGCAGGTCCTGGAGTTTCTTGGGCCTGGATTTGAACAGCCCCTTGAGGAAGCCGGTCCTGGACGGTTCGGGCGCGACACGGTGCGACGGGACCGGGGGCTCGGCCTCCTGGACGCGGGGGGAGCCGGTTCCCCGGGGCGGACAGTTCCCGGCCGCGTTGCGCACGAAGTCCGGGGCGATGGCCTCGAGCGCACCGAGCATTTCGAGCTGGGCGTTTGCCCGGCGTTCCTCGGGCAGGGAGGCGATGTACTGGACGTAGCCGATGTCGCCGAGCAACGGGGCGCGGGACACGGCGGCCGCGCGGATGCCCGGCATGCGGGAGCGGACCGAGGCCAGCAGCTTGCCCATGGCTGGATGGTCCTGGCTGATGAGCGCGTCCAGGCACGCCCCGGCGAGTTCGGTGTCCGCCTTGGGCAAAATTTTGAGCAGCATGCCGAGGATGGTCTTGTTGCCCGCCTCGCCCACGGCCGCGATGGTCCGCAGGACCGCGACGTCCGCCTCGATGCGGCCCAGGTCCGCGGCCTTGGCCAGGGCCTCGCCGTAGGACGAATCGCCCACGCCCCGGATGACCTGGCAGAGCTGTTCCAGGTCGCGGCCTTCCACGCCGTTGGTCAGCCGGGAATTGATCCAGCGGCCGAACAGGCCGCCGACGATGACCTGCCTGACCGGGAAGGCCAGGAGCTCGCCCTGCTCGCCGAGCCGGGCCACGAACGGGACCAGCTCCTCGGGGTCCGTGCCCATGAGCGGCTTGAGCAGTTCCTCGACCCAGGCCAGGGTCTCGCGGTCCATGTCGCCGGGAAAGTCCTTGAGCATCTCGTGGACCAGGCCCAGCCGGTCCCGGGCGGGCCAGGCCGCCACCTTGGGGTCCAGCCGGGGCAGGGGGGCGTTGTGGGCGTTGATGCACCGGGCGCACAGGGTCCGGCCGAACCGGCCGGAGCGGACCAGGGCCTGGAGGCAGGCCTGGACCGTGTGGATGTCGCCGGAATTGGTCGCCAGGCGGTTCAGGGCGAGAACGGCCTCGGCCAGGGGCACGGCCTCGGTGTGGGTCGGGTGGGGCGTCTCGTCGCACCAGAGCATGAACTCCACCGCCAACGCCCCGATGCCGGGTCCGTTGCCGCCGGGCGCACCCTCGGAGAGGGCGCCGATGGCCCCGGCCAGGGTTCGTATGTTCGGATTGTCTTGGCTCATCACCGCTGCCGCCTTGCTGAGATGGCGCGATAGTGCAGTGAATCGGAGGCGAAGTCAAAGCGGTATTCCACCCCCTCGAATCCGCATTTCCGGAATACCGGAAAACGAGCGGTTTCCGGGGTCCGAAAACGGGCCAGAAACGCCCGGGAAGCCGCTGAAACGCTTGTTTAAGGGGCAAAAACACTTTGACTCACCAGGGACAATGGCCTATCGTCCCGGACTATTATTGATAACTGAAATCCCCAGTCCAAAAACAACCTTTCAGGGAAGACACTTATGTATACACTTCGTACCCTTCCGGGAGACGATGTCCGTCAGATCATGTGGCGTTTCGCCGAGCGTTTCGATCTCCAGATGACCGTGCAGAGCGCCCGGTCCATCGCCCGCACCACCGTCGCCAAGCTGGTGTCCGAAGGGGCGCGCAACACGCACGAGTGGACCGAGCAGAAGGGCGAACTCCTGACCGCCTTCGACCAGGCCGGACTGACCGCGCTGTTCATGGACCCCCATCAGGGCGGGTTCATCGAGGGTCCCAAGAACCTGGCCCTGGCCCTGGTCGCCTTCGAACTGGCCTGGGTGGACGCGGGCGCCGCCACCTCCTCCCTGGCCTCCTGTCTGGCCCTGGCCCCGATTCACGAAAAGGGCACCACCGAGCAGCGCGACAAGTACATGTCCGCCTGCGTCCCGCCCCAGCCGGGCGAGGACCGCAAGATCTGGCGCGGGGCGTTCGCCCTGACCGAGCCGCTGCCCTACGTGGGCGTGGACACCGGCGTGCTCTGCGGCAAGGCCGCCGTGGCCGAGTGGAAGGACGGCGAGGAGCCCATGCTTCAGGTCGACAAGCGCGGCCGGTTCATCACCAACATGGATTTCGCCAACTTCGTCACCGCCGCCGTGGAGTCCAATGACGAGCGCATCAAGGGAACCTTTATGGTCATCCTCGAAGAGGGCGACGAGGGCACCTTCGACCGTGGCGCGCCCACGCTCAAGATGGTCCACCAGCTTTCCTCCACCCGCGACCCCGTGCTCAACCTCAAGGTGCCCGCCTCCCGCATCATCGGCGGCTACGACGTGGTCGACCGCGTGATCGTGCCCAAGTACAACCACTCCGAGATCATCGGCGCGGTTTTCCACCGCACCCGCATCCCCGTGGGGCTGATGACCTCGGCCAAGCTGCTTTCCGCCGTGGAGCCGGTCATCCGCTACCACCGCAACCGCTTCCGGGGCGGCGACGCCTGCAAGGAAGGCTCCCCGCGCTACGACAAGGGATTGCAGATCAACGAGGACGCCCTGCAGCGCCTGGCGGATGTCTGGGCCTCCGGCGAGGCGGGCTGCGCTCTGGCCTTCGCGGCCGCGCGACTGGCCGACCGTTTCGATCCCATCGAAAAGGCCAAGGAGGCCCACTTCGAGTCCGAGGGCGTGACCTCCATCCGCAAGCAGATGGCCGTCCTGCGCAAGCTGCACGACCAGGTCCGCGAATTCATCAAGCTGGAGTATTCCGCTCCGGGCACCCGCGACGAAGCCCGGTACAACGAACTGTCGAGCGACACCCTGGTCCAGTACGCCTACATGGAGGCCCTGGCGGGCGTCCTCAACCCCGGCGTGAAGCTCTGGAACACGGGCGAGGGCGCCAACAAGATGCGCGAGGCCGTGGCCCTGGTCGGCGGCTACGGCATCACCGAGGACTGCCCCGGCTTCCTCATGCAGAAATGGACCGACTGCCAGCTCGAGGCCACCTACGAGGGCCCCGAGGCCGTGCAGCGCCGCCACCTGACCATGACCATGACCTCCGACATCTTCGGCTGCATCATGGAAAACTGGATCGGGCAGATGCGCCGCGCGGGCCAGGACGTTCCCGGCCTGGGCGGCTACGTGCTGGCCTCGGCCATGGAGTTGTGGCAGTGGACCCTGGGCCACCTCCAGGAGGCCACGGACCAGGACGGCCGCAAGCTCTACCACAACAAGCGGCAGGGCGTGACCTTCCCCATGGCGGACGCGCTGGGCTGGATTCTCGGCCCCTACTTCCTGGCCTGCGACGTCATGGAGCTCATCGAGAAGGGCCCCATGTCCATGACCCTGGCCGAGGGGCTGGACGATCTGACCGGGTTCTACAAGGACCTGTGCCACGTGCAGGCCGCCCGCGCCGCAGGCGAAGTGGCCCGCATCTGTTCCGAGCTGGTCTACGGCTTCAACTGGAACCGTTGCCCGACTCCGGACGGCGGCATCGCCGACAAGTGCGAGCCCGCGAAAAAGACCAAGGACGAATGCGCCCAGGACGGCACGCTCGGCGACCAGTCCAAGTGCGCGCGCCCGGACCTGGCCCGCTTCCGCGAACTCAAGGCCACCATCGACATGTGCCTGGCCGGCTCCCGCCTGGCCAAGGACCGTGCGGGCAACGCCCTGGCCGAAGTGATGATCCCCGAAGCCCTCGATTACCCGCAGGGCTAGCAAGATAAAGACAATGCGAGAGGGAAACCTTTTGAGAAAGGTTTCCCTCTCGCGCTCTCCCTTCCAAAACTTTTTGTCGCCGCGCCGTCAGGAGGGGGGAGAGGACCGCCTTGGATGATAATGGCGGCGCGGGGGGGCGCGGACCCCAATTTCGCGCCCTGAGAAGTAAACTTCAACCAGACCCACCCATCCGCCCATTGAAGACCGCATCGCGCGCCTTCGGGCCATGGCTCAAGGCAGGTAACATGCACCGTTTCGCATCCCCGTTTTTCCTTCTCCTTTTCCTTG
>NZ_JBGLYH010000045.1:0-33886 GCF_041414475.1 Pseudodesulfovibrio karagichevae | reverse complement strand
TCCGGGGGCCTGATCAGGCCCCCGGAACCGGTGGACGAACAATAAAAGTGTTACCCATGTACCCGGGCAGAAGTGTTACCCATGTTTCCGGTTGCACAGGGAACCCTTTTCTCAAAGGGTTCCCTTCCCCCCTTCCCCCGACCGCCGGAGGCATCCTTTCCCTCCTTTTTTTTGCAAACGTTGCGCGGCTTGGATTATGCTTGCCCTGGCCGGAGGATTTTTGCGATAGTATGCTAGGACATTCGCCAAACCGGTTGGCGAAGCGCTGCCGGGATTCCACCGGCCGGACAAGGAGCTCGACATGTTCAAGAAGATTTTGTTGGCGGCGACACCGCAGATCGACTCGCAGACCGCTCCCCGGGCGGCCTTTGACCTGGCCCGTTCTCGGAACGCGGAGGTGATATTGTTCCACAGCCTGCCCCTGGAGCGGGACGCGTGGTGTTCCTTCGACGACCCGGAGGACCGGGACAGGATGATCGCCTCGGCCGAGGCCAAGATCGAGGACTTCTACAAGGACGATCTCAAGGACATCCCCCATTCCATCCGGGTGTCCACGGGCAGCGCTCACGAGCAGATGCTCAAGATCATCCACGCCGAGGGCGTCGATCTCATCGTCATGGGGCACCACACGCAGCCCCCGTACCGGGCCGACCGCATGTGGGGCGTGGTGGACACGACCATCCGCAAGGTCTGCGCCAACGTATTCTGCCCGGTCATGGTGGTCACCAATACCGTGCCCGCCGGGGCGGGGATCAAGCGCATCGTCATGGCCACGGACTTTTCCACGCCGTCGGATTCGGCGTTGTGCTACGCGGTGCAGATGGCCACGTCCTTCGGCGCGCACCTGGACATCTTCCACGTCCTCGATGTGGGCCAGGCCACGCCCAATCCGGCCTACTACATGCAGTCCATGCAGATTTTCATCGACAAGGCCATAGGCCGCATGCAAAGCCGGTACGCCCGGGCGCTGGAAGGCATCAGCCACGAATTCCACTGCTGGGAGGGCGTGCCGTACGTGGAGATCCTCAAGCAGGCCCGCTGGCAGGAGGCGGACCTGGTCATCATGGCCCAGTACTCGTCCAGCGAGGACCACGCCAAGCCCTCGGTGGGCTCGACCACCATCCAGGTGGCGCTCTCGCCGGGCTGCCCGGCCGTGCTGGTCAACTACCGCGCCCGCACGTGCATCTAGGAGAAGACATGGCCCGCACCCTTGCCGTTCTCGCCTGCCTCGCCGGTCTGCTGACGCTCAGCGCCTGCGGCGTGCCCAGGCAGAAAATTCCGGTGTCCACCGATCCGCTGGGCGCAACCGTGTACGCCGACGGCGAGAAGACGTGCGCGTCCACGCCCTGCTCGGTCAGCCTGGACCGCAAGTCCGACCATCTGCTGACCATCGTCAAGGACGGCTACGAGCAGGAGGAGGTCGTGCTGCACCGCCGGTTCCAACCGGACAAGGCCCTGCGCGACGGGGTCATCTCCGGGATGATCCTGGGCGGCGGCCCGGAGGGCGTGGCCTCCCGGACGGCCAAGGAGGTGGACGAACAGGAGCGCAGCGGCGAGGCCTACGTGCTCGAACCATCCATCGTGACCATCAAGCTGACGCCCAAGGGCGCGGGGAACTGATTCATGGCATACAGACGCACTACGGACCGCACCGGGCGGCGGCGCAAGGCCCAACGCGTGGGCGAGGCCCTGCCCGACCTGCTCAAAGGGTTGGACCGCGCGGGCGGCCGCGACCTGGTCCGGCTGTGGCGCGCCTGGGACGAACTGCTCGGCGACGTGGCCCGCATGGCCCGCCCCCTGGGGCATCGCGGCGGACGATTGGTCCTGGCGGCGGACGATCCCATCGTCATGCAGGAGGCCCATTATCTCGGCCCGATGATCCTGGAGCGGATCAATGGATTTTTAGGCAAGGAAGTCTTTGACAAAGTGGTATTCGAACTGCTAAACGGCAGAGTTCCTTTGGACGGGGAGACCCGGCCGGAGGCCCCTAAGCCTCCGAGGAAACTTAAAAAACCTGAGAAGTTAGGCAGCTTGAATGAAAAGCTGGACCCGGATTCGCCGGTTGGCAGATGTTACCGGGCGTACCAGCGCATGTTTGACGACTCATAACCGAATTCCGCCTCAGGGCATTTTTTTAAGGAGTACACCATGAGTGAAGAAGTAAAAGAAATTTCCTTTGACGAGCTTGGCCTGACCAAGCCGCTGGAAAAGATGACCGCCAAGGAGCTGCGCGCCCTGTGCATCGACAAGCTCCCCATGATCACCGGCGCTTCCGGCAAGGAAAAGGACCAGCTGGTCCAGGAGATCAAGGACGTCTTCGGCATCGTCGAAGAGGAGCAGATCTCCCCGTACAAGAAGCAAATTCACGAGATCAAGCGTCAGATCCGCGCCCTGCGCGTGCAGAAGAGCGAGACCGAAGGCCGCGCCCAGCGCGATCGTCTGCGCCGCCTGATCACCAAACTGAAGAAGCGCACCCGCCGGCTCGCCCGCGCCGTGTAATTTCTGCAAAAAAGAAGTTGACATAAAGAGGCCTACCCCTTAAATCATCTTCTCGCTGCTGGGCTGTCGTTCAATTGGCAGGACGACGGGTTCTGGCTCCGTTAATCAAGGTTCGAGTCCTTGCAGCCCAGCCAAATTTGCGTCCCCATCGTCTAGCCTGGTCCAGGACGGCGGCCTTTCACGCCGTTAACAGGGGTTCAAATCCCCTTGGGGACGCCAAGGAAATACAAGGCCTTACGCACACCGCGTAAGGCCTTTTCCTTTCCACGTGTCACCCGCAAGTGTCATTTTTCCGGGCTCGGCCTCCGACCGCATCGGCCAGGGCCGCATCCAGGGCATCCACGGCACCGGTGGTCTTCTTCGTCCGGAGGATGTAGCGCTGGGTCGTGGCGATGGACTTGTGCCTGAGCAGGTGCTTCACTTCCATGATGGTCGCACCGTTGTCGATAGCCACTCGGGCAGCCAGGTGGCGGATGCCGTGAAAACCGAACGGTTTTACCCCGGCTTCGGCGCACAACCGCTTCAGCCACCGATTGTTCGGGTCCAGAAGACCGTTGAACCGATTGCCGAAGACCAGATCCTCGGCGCCGGACACCAGCTTCCATTCGGCCAGCTTGGCTCGAAGCCCTGCGGACATGGGGAGCTCATCGAATTCCGCGTTTCCGCTTCGCCGCTTCCGTGTCCAGTAGCCGACAAGCCCGGAACCGAAGTCCACCTCGCTCCACTTGAGCTTCCAGAGCTCGCTCCTGCGCGGCGCGGTATGGAAGGCCAGCAACAGCAGTTGCCTACGACGAGGTCCGGCCAGGTCCACCACCTTGCGGAAGTCGCCCAACGGCGGGACGTAGCGCGGGTGGCGATCCTCGGGGAACCTGTCCACATGCTGGAAGGGATTGTCCCTGTCCAGATTGAGGTACTTGATTCCCCAAACCCAGGCGGCGGCGAGATTCTTGCGATCCTTGTTCGCCGAATTCCCGGTTACCGTCCTGGAGACCTTGGCCAGATGCTCCAGAGCCACGTGAAGGCTGATTCGCCCGACCAGCGACCGGTCGTCCCTGAGGAAAGACCCCAGTCGCTGGAAAGCCAACCGCTTTTCGTTGTAGGTCTTCCGGCACATCGTTGCCTCGACGTGATCGAGGTAACGATTCGCCCATTCCGTCACGGTCAGAGCCCGGCCAATCACATCGGCCTTGGCAGGGTTTCTCTGATCGGCCACCTTCAATGCCTTGACGGTTTCGCCTTCCCAGTCCCCTGCCTGTTTCTTGGTTTCAAAGAACTTCGTGCGCCTGATGATCGGACCATGTGTCGGGGTGAAACGCACCACGCCCCTCCACCGTTTTCCTTCCTTGTAAGGCATCATTTCTCCTGCAGGGAAGGTCGCTTACCATCATTGAAGTTACCAAATGCCATGACGATCCGTCAAATCCGACCGACTTCCGCCTTCGTCCGTGACTGGCGTCTTTTCTGCATGGCCGACCTGGCCCCTGGCGATGTACGCCTTGAGCAGATCATGGTGAAATCGGATGCCCCGTTTACCGATCCGAAAAGCCCCCAGCGCGGAAAGCATGGCCGGAGTTCTGACCAGGCTTTCCGAACAATTCAGGATTCGGGCGACATCCTTGACTTTCAATGCGTTCGACATGCGACCTAAACCAAAGGGTTAAACACCTGTCCCGGTGCGGGACTCCCAGCCAACCCTTCAGTTTAAGCACACCGGCACCTTTGACCTCAAGGAATCGGGATAGGGTATTTTCACTTTTTTCGATGAGTCGCTCATCAGGGGGCGAAAGTCCTCCCCGCCCATCGGCCACAAGCCGACGGGCGGAGGGGACGGTTGCCTGGAGATGAATCGCTCAGGCGATTCATCTCCAGGCAGCCTCACGCCCAAAAGGAAACCCCGCCGGAAATGGCGGGGCTTCTTCTAACGGGAACAGCCAAGATAGGCGTCGGATACGTCACGGCGGCCAGGGGAATGGCCTGCAGTGACTTCGATGTCGTTACGGGCTTCGGCGTCGAGCCGAGGCCATTCGTCCCCAGCGGTGCCCCGTGCAGCCTTCTGGAAAGATTCCACGGAATCATGCTGGTTGGGTGGCTGAAAACCCGTGTGCTCGACGTACATGCGATGGAACCGTTCATGACGATTGCTGTGCAGCGTCCACCCGCTTTCCTTCTTGGTGAACCCGCAAAGCCTGGCCGCGTAGGACAGCTTTTCCTGCCACTTGTCGCCCATCCCGCTCGGCATGAGATTATGAATCCCCGGCCTGTCGGATTGGCTGACGTATGGCAGAGCTCGCTCAAGAGCATCCTGCTGCCGATCGGAGAGATTGTGCAGCGTCCTGGGGCGACCACCCTTCGGGCCATACTGGATGTGAAGAGTGCGGCCTTCCTTGTCCCAATCGTTGATCAGATCGACTTTTGCCGATTCTTCGCGTCGGAGCCCCAGTTCGTACTGAAGCCGGATCTGAGCGGCGCACCGGGGACCGTGTTCGTATGACGATTCGGTTTCCAGTTTGGCGATTGCCCCCAAGACGAATTCAGGGGCAACCGCCTTGCTGTTGGCATTGGCAATGGTCCCGCGCTTCACGCCGAACACGTCGTTGGTCGGGCTGATGCGGGTGTTGCCGTATGCTTCGCACAGGTGACGAGCTGCCGAAAAAATTTCAGCTATGCGCCCGTCACCCACGCCCTGTTCTTTCATCTTGGCGGCCACCGCCGCAAAATGTTTGTTGGAAATGTTGGTCCATTTGCGGACCCCAAACCCGGCTTCACGCAACCGGCCTGCGAAGGCTTTGGCGTTCTGCCGGATTCTGTGCTGTTTCGAGCGCGGGCCGGACAAGGTTGCCCTGTTCGCGCCCAGTACCAGACTGATGGATTTCATATGGATCTCCTTCCTGAAGTTCGAGGCAGTGCCCCGGGACAAAGCAGGTCGGACTTTCTCCGTTTGCCGGGAAATGACCTGCCTATGGCGCGAATGCGCCACACAACAACCGACACGGGACAAATCAATGTCCGTTTCCCACAGGAGGAAAAATCCTGAGAATCCATTCAATAAGGGGTGCCACCACGCAGGCTCGTTCGTCCTGCGCATAAGGGGTGGCCGTGGGGGAATTTCGACAACGGCAGATTTCTAGATACCTGTCGTTTGCCCGGCGGGGGTGCTGTGTTTCAGCCTGGCGTTAGGATGTGAAAGCGTGCCGTTTGGAAATG
The DNA here is from genome assembly GCF_041414475.1 of Pseudodesulfovibrio karagichevae. Classification (NCBI taxonomy): domain Bacteria; kingdom Pseudomonadati; phylum Thermodesulfobacteriota; class Desulfovibrionia; order Desulfovibrionales; family Desulfovibrionaceae; genus Pseudodesulfovibrio; species Pseudodesulfovibrio karagichevae. Next base: position 28,183 of record NZ_JBGLYH010000045.1, on the reverse strand, counting down.
AACGGCAGCGAAGTGTTAGATGTTACGGCGTGTTAGTGCCTGCTTAAGCGTTCATCAGTTTAGACTTCGTCAAAACTTATGAACGCGCCTTAGGTGCGTCATACCTCCTTTTGGTGACCAATTTATCCGGTGGATATGCCCTACCATATGACGCCACGAAACCTTCGCGCAAGCTCCGGCGGCACGATTTCTTTCCCTCCCGCCGATTTTCCACGAGCGTGACGCAAGCAGCCGCCGGAGCAAGGCCAGGCCCTTCGGGCACCCGGCGAGCCGGGCGGCCTTGCCCCGACGGCTTTGCTTGCGTCGTGATTACCGCAGGCGACGGCGAGAGGGATGGCGGGTTCGACTCCGGCTCAAGGGATATCCTCAGGTCCCTGCTCACGCATCCACCCCAAAAAAGCAACAAATCCCTTGCTGCTGATTATCAACTTATTTATTAACAGTGTTAAACAACTAGTTGCTTAACACTGTTAACAAGGTGGTTGATTAACCATGGCCGAAGATGACGACGTTGACCTCACCCCTGTGAAGACCCCGGAACAATTGTTGAAAGAAGAAGTCGGGCTTTATCTGAAGATTGTCCGGGAGAATCGGCACAAGCCCCTCAGATGGGTCGCCCAGAAATTGGGGTGCTCCAGCTCGTTCATATCCCAGATCGAAAAGGGGGACGCTTCGATTCCACTGGATCGGGTACTCGACTTCTCCCTTGCCTATGACCTTCCTGTTCCGGAGTTCGTTCGAATCGTTCTCGTCACCATGCACAACGACACGTATAGAGCGCTGATGAGCATACTGGAGAATGACCCGGAAATGGCTAATGCCGCCAACAGTTGCCACACGATTGCAAATCCCAAAGAACGAGCCAAGCGGCGCAAAGCTCTCAACCCTGGGCTGAGTTCAAAATCGCTTCAACGAATGCGGGAATTCATCTTGGAAAACCAAAAGCCGACGTATGGAAAGCCGGTGGCAGGTGATTCGTGATTGATTTACGGAAACAAGACCATCTGGGGGTAACCTCGTCGTCCGAAGACGGCGACATCCACAACGATGATGCGTTCCTTTTTTTGGAGAATTGTCCTTCCCACCGGTACGAGGCCATAATCACCGACCCGCCTTTCGAGATCGGTATCGCCGGCAAGGATTGGGATTGCAAAAAGCTTCGGATCGACGTTCTAGCCTACCAATTCCATCGCGTTCTGAAACCTGGCGGCAATGTCTTTGTGTTCTGCTCGGATTTCCAATTCGGCGATTGGTATCGAGAGCTTTCCCGCTATTTTACCAAGTTGCGCAAATATGCCTGGTGCAAACCGGATTCACGAGGCACCAACAAGGGGATGTTTCAGGAGAGCTTCGAACTCGGGCTGCATGTGTGCTCAGAAAATTCATATTTCGACAAGGAAGGCCGCTATAAAAATTATGTGGTCGCTGGAAAAACATCAGGGAATGAACGGATGATGCCTGACCCCGATGAGGAATGGTCAACCAAGAAGGGCGAAAAGACCCTTCACCCAACGCAAAAAAAATTGTCGGTAATTGAGACTCTGGTTACCGCATTGAGCAAAGAAGACGACACCATTCTTGATCCCTTTGCCGGCACCGGGACGCTTGGGGTCGCAGCCAAAAATTTGGGCAGAAAATTCGAGATGGTCGAGTACGGCTTCCGAAACCACATTGCGGCATGGGACAGGATTCTAGGGGAAGAGTGAGTCCCTTTTTCCTTTACCCGCAAATGCCGATTCAACGTGGGGCGCAACGTCTCTTAAGAGTCCGGCATACTTCAAGCCGACTTCGATGGACGCCCCCCCATTTGGGGCAAAAGTTTCAATGATTGTCAGTTTGAAGACGCATGTGTTAATGCCGAGACATCAGCTTGCGAGACCTGTCTAAGATTGAGGTCAATCCGACAGGTTCGTCTTCCGGCGAGAATTCGCCGGATCAATCACGGCAAGGCTTTTTGAGAATGACGAACACCGACCAGATTGCACCGGGCCTCAACGTCCTCATCGTCGACGACGAGGCCAACATCCGAAAGACCATGTCCTACTGCCTGGCGGCGGAGGGACATACGGTCGTTGGCGTCAGCAATCCGACCGACGCGATCGGAGAAGTCCGCCGGAAGGCCTTTGATCTGGCCTTCGTGGACCTCAGGCTGGGGGATGAGGACGGCATGGAACTCCTTCCACGGCTGACCACGGAATCCCCCTGGACCAAGATCATCGTCATCACCGGTCACGCCTCCATAGAAAGCGTCGTGGAGGCCATGCAGCGCGGGGCGACGGACTACATCGTCAAACCCTTTTCAACGGACCAGCTCAAGCTGATCTCCCGCCGGGTGGGCCGGATCAGGGAACTGGAAAACGAGGTCGCGTCCCTCAAGGAGGGGCTGCAACGTCTCGGACCTGAAGAAAGCCTTCAAAGTGCCTGTACAGGGATGCAACGGGCCATTAAAACGGCGCGGAAGGCAGCGCCATCGGAAGCTATCGTTTTAATCCTCGGCGAAAGCGGGGTCGGCAAATCGGTGTTCGCCAGGGCGATCCACCACTGGAGCCTCCGATCCTCGCGGCCCATGTCGGTCGTCTCCTGCCCGGCCATCCCGCCAGACCTTCTGGAGAGTGAACTGTTCGGGCACGCCAAAGGAGCGTTTACCGGAGCCGTCCGGGACTATCCGGGGCGCATCGCCGCGTGCGAAGGCGGCACGCTCTTTCTGGACGAAATAGCCGACATCACCGCGCCCGTTCAGGCCAAGCTACTCCGGTTCATCCAGGACAAGGAATACGAACGCCTGGGCGAATCCGTCTCCCGCCGCGCCGACGTGCGGATCGTCGCCGCCACCAATGCGGATTTGGAACGTATGGTCAGCGAAGGCCGGTTCCGGGAAGACCTCTTTTACCGGCTCAACGTCATAAGCCTGACCGTTCCTCCGTTGCGCGAACGAAGGGAAGACATCCCCGCCATGGCAAAGGAGTTCCTGGCGTACTTCGGCAAGACCAACCACAAGAGGCTTTCCGGTTTCACGGAAGAAGCGCTCCAGGCCCTTCAGGACCACGCCTGGCCGGGCAACGTCCGGGAACTCCGCAACGCCGTCGAGCGGGCGGTGATTCTGAGTTCCGGCAACACCGTCGACACAAACGACCTCCTGGAAAACACTCACCAATCTCCCACAAGCATCTCCCTCGGCGACATGGTTCCCCTGACCGCCGTCGAGGAGCAGCATATCCGCCGCGTCCTGGCCAAGGCTGCCTCCCTGCAGGAAGCGGCGGACATTCTCGGCATCGATCAGACCACCCTCTGGCGCCGCCGCAAGACCTACGGTATCTAGACAAGAATCGCATTGCATTTTGCAATGCCCGATTAGCTCTTCCTTGCAGATTGCAAGGCAGGTCCCTTATTTCGTTCAGCAACGTGCTGAAATAACAGGTGTACGTGTTGGCATCAGCCTTGCTTGACTGAATCTGATTCCAGAAGAATGGGAGTCGTGAACAATGACACTGAAGAAAAAAATACTGATCGGATATGGCGTGGTCTTCGCGCTGCTGGGGCTGGTGGTGGCCTGGTCCGTCACGAACCTGGTATCGCTGGGGAAGGCCTCGGACGCCATTCTGAGCGAGAACTACCGAAGCATCCTGGCGGCGGAAAACATGATCGATGCCCTGGAGCGCCAGGACAGCGGCATCCTGCTTCTCTTCCTGGGGGATGCCGAACAAGGCGTATCCCAGTTCCGGGACAATGAAGCACTCTTCCTGGAATGGTTCGCCAGGGCCAAGGACAATATCACCATTCCCGGGGAAAAGGAGTTGGTCGAGTCGATCGAAAAGGACTTTTCCGCCTACCGGCGGCAGTTCTCCATGCTGACGGACCAGCGTCCTTCGCAGGCCGTTGTCCCCTCGTTGTCCGTGTACCAGAATGACGTTCATCCTTTCTTCCTGAAGGTCAGGGAAGACTGCGTGAACCTCCGCCACCTCAACGAGGAGACCATGTACACGGCGAGCCTCAAGGCCGGACGGGTCGCCAGCTACGCCTTCTGGTCCACGGTGTTGGTGGCCTCGGCGGCCTTCATCGTCGCCCTTGTGTTCAGCCTGATGCTCTCAAAACGCATCACCCGCCCTCTGGACCGGTTCGTGGACGCGGCGAGGCGGATATCGTCCGGGGATTACACCGTCAAGGTGCCGGTGGAAAGCGGTGATGAACTGGGTGTGCTCGCTGAAGAGTTCAACCGGATGGCCATCCAGTTGGGACGTTTCCACGAAATGAACATTGACCAGATCATTTCGGAAAAAAACAAGGGCGAAGCCATCCTGGCGAGTATCGAAGATGGACTTGTCGTCTTCGACACGACCCTGCGGGCGACGAGCCTCAACACTGCCGCCCGCCGGATACTCGGACTGGGTCTTTCCGAATCGGGCGTTGCGCCCGAATGCGACGAAATCATTCCTGAAGGACAGGTCCGCGATCTGGTCCGAAAGGCCGTCGACACCGGGAGAACACCGAATATCCCCGACGAGCAGCGTGTCGCCACTTTCGGGAACGGAGACCGGCCCAGGCATTACCTGTTTTCAGTCACCGTCATCCGGGGCAGGGAAAAGGCACTCTCAGGTGCCGTGCTGTTGCTCCGCGACATCACCCGGATGAAGGAGATCGAACGGCTGAAAAACGACTTCGTCATGGCCGCCTCGCATGAATTGAGGACACCGTTGACCAGCATGGGCATGAGCATCGACCTGCTTCTCGAACACGTGGCACAGAAGCTGGAGGAGAAGGATCGGGATCTGTTGCAGGCCGCCCATGAGGAAGTGCAGCGCATGAAGGCGCTCGTCAGCGACCTGCTCGACCTGTCCAGGATCGAGGCGGGAAGAATTGAACTGGAGTTCGACAGGGTTCCGGTCTCCACCCTGTTCGAGCACGTTCATGCGGTCTTCAAGGGGCAGTTGGAGAGGAAGGCGATCCACCTTGTCCTGAACGCCCCCCGGATCAACGTTCGCGCCGATGCGAACAAGATCACCTGGGTGTTGAGCAACCTGGTCTCCAATGCCATGCGCTATGTGAACGAAGGCGGAACCATAGAGCTCGCAGCCAGTATGGCCGGTCCGTATGCCCACCTGACCGTCAAGGACGACGGGCCGGGCATTCCGCAAGAATACCAGACCAAAATTTTCCAGAAATTCGTCCAGGTGAAGGGGCAGGATGCCGGAGGCACCGGACTGGGCCTTGCAATCTGCAAGGAGATCGTTCGCGCCCACGGCGGTTCCATCTGGGTGGAATCCGCCGCAGGTAGCGGGAGCACCTTCACCTTCACTTTGCCGGTGGCGCAATAGGAGAACACCATGAACAACCTGCCGATTCTCGTCGTGGATGATGAAAAGAATATCCGGATGACCATGAGTCAGTCCCTGGAACCGCTGGGGCTTCCCGTGGAAACGGCCGTGAACGGGGAGGAAGCCCTTTCCATGCTGCGGTCCGGTCCCTTCGGGCTGGTCTTCCTGGACCTAAAAATGCCCGGTCTGGATGGGATGGAGGTCCTCCGGATCATCCGGCAGGAGTGGCCCCGGCTGCGAGTGGTCATCATAACGGCCCACGGCACCATCGATTCGGCCGTGGAGGCCATGAAGCTCGGGGCCGTGGATTTCGTGCAGAAGCCGTTTTCGCCCGGTGAAATACGGGAGTTGGCGCAGCTCGTTTTCGACCGCGAAGCCCTGGATGCGGATGCGGTCATCGAATACGGGGCGCTGATCGAGCTTGCCAAGCGGCACATCACGGACGGCATGTTTGCGGACGCAAGGGTGGCGGTAAAAAAGGCGATTGCCGAAGACCCGGGGCATCCCGAAGCCTACAACCTGTTGGGCGCGTTGAACGAAATAAAGGGCGACCACCTTGAGGCGGTCAAGTTCTACCACATGGCTGTGGACATCGACCCGACCTACAAGACCGCGATGTCAAATCTGGAACGCATCACCTCCTGGGGCAAATACGGGTCGATCGACCTCGGCCCGGACGCGGCGGCCAGTGGGGAAGAGCCGGGAGCTGAAAGCGATGACCAATGATCATTACGTGGTGATCGTCGGCTGCGGACGCGTGGGATCGCTTCTGGCCAACAAGTTGAGCGGCGCGGGCAACTCGTTGGTGGTCATTGACATCGACGAATCGACCTTCGACGATCTCTCCGCCGAGTTCAGCGGGTTTCGGCTCGCGGGCGATGCCACGCAGGTCGCCCTGCTTCGGGAGGCCAAGCTCCAGAAGGCCGACACGCTCATCGCCACGACGCACGACGACAACGTCAATCTGATGGTTGCCCAAGTGGCCAAGAATATCTTCAAAACGCCTCTCGTCATGGCCCGCGTCTACGACCCCAAACGGGAACAGGTCTATCAGCGGCTTGGCATCAAGACCATCTGTCCCACGTCCGTGGCCGCATCCCTGTTCATGGAGGCCCTCGCCGGAGAGGCGGACCGGGCAAAGGAGTCGGCCTCATGAGAGTGATCATTGTCGGAGGCGGCAAGGCACTGTATTTCCTGGGCCGCAATTTCGCCTCGAAAGGATATGAGGTGGTCATCGTCAACAAGGACCCCGAGGAGTGCCGTCGGTTGTCCCGCGAGCTGACCGTCGAGGTGATCTGCGGCGACGGCGGCAACGAGCACATCCTGGCGCAGGCCGGGGCCAGGCGCGCGGACGCCGTGCTCGCCATCGCCCCGAGGGACCAGGACAACCTGGTCATCTGCCAGCTCGCTTCGTTCCAGTTCGGCGTACCGCGAACCGTGGCCCTGGCCAACGACCCCGACAATGTCGAGGTGTTCGAGCAGCTCGGGGTGTCGGCTTTCTCAACCACCAATATCGTGGGGAGCTTGATCGAACAACGCGCGGCCCTTGAGGAGATAACGAACCTTCTCCCGGTGGGCGAGGGGCGGGTCAACGTCACGGAAATTGTTTTGTCCGAAGATGCCCCCGTTGCGGGCAGGCAGCTCAAGGACATCGTGCTTCCCGAGAATACCCTGGTCGCCGTGGTGATACGCGACGGTAAGCCCATCGTGCCGCGAGGCGACAACGACCTCCAGGGCAGGGACACCGTGGTGCTGATAACGCTGCCCGAAAACCACGGTGCAGCCCTCAAGATTATTACGGGCGAGGGGAGATAGGCCCGGCATGAGGGAAAAAACCTATCTCAGGCAACGATATGCCGCCATTCTCAGCTCCGTTGGGCTGGTCTGCCTCATCTGCGGCGTGACCATGCTCTCTCCGCTGCTGGCGCTTTTCGCCTGGCCCGAGGAAGCCGCCAATACCATGGCGTACATCTTCCCGGCGACGGCGCTGTGCGGGCTCGGGGGATTGTTCCTTTCCCTCCGCCGTTATGCCACGCGAGAGCATCTGTCCGTGCAGGAAGGAGGCGTGATCGTGTGCCTGAGCTGGCTGCTGGTGGTCGTTTTCTCCACCTGGCCCTTCATCGTCACGGAAGGGCTCACCTTTTCCCAGGCAATCTTCGAATCCATAAGCGGCTGGACAACCACGGGACTGTCGGTGGTGGATGTGGAGAACGCGGCCCACACCACCCTCTTGTGGCGCAGCGTCATCCAGCTTCTCGGAGGCGCGGGACTGGCGATCATCATGATGTCGGCCATCCTCGGTCCGGCCGGGGTGGGGGTGTCCAACGCCGAGGGGCGCGGCGACCAGCTGGTCCCCAACGTCAAGCGATCGGCACGACTCGTCCTGGCCATATACGTGTGCTACGCCCTGGCCGGAACGCTTGCGTACCGAATAACCGGCATGAACTGGTTCGACGCCGTGAACCATTCCTTCGCCGCCATCTCCACCGGAGGATTTTCCACACGGGCCGAGAGCATCGGCTACTGGAATTCGCCGACCATCGAGGCCGTGACCATTCCCCTGATGATTCTGGGTAACCTGAGCTTCGTCACAGCATGGTTCCTCTGGCGAGGTCAGGTACGCACCGTGGCTCGCAACGGCGAGGTGCGCCTGTTCACCCTGCTGGTTCCCCTTGCTTCGGCCGCGCTGTTTTTCCTCACCTCCGCGTCCCTGTATCCGCATCTGGGAAAATCCCTGCGCGTGGCCGTGTTCGAGACCGTCTCGGCCCTTACCACCACGGGATTCTCCACAGTGGGCTACGGCAACTGGAACGGGTTCGGTTTGGCGGTTCTTCTCGGATTGATGCTCATCGGCGGCGGGACGTGCTCGACGGCGGGCGGTATCAAGCAATTCCGCATCCATCTCCTGTGGCGCGCACTGGCCCTTGAAGTCCGGCGCTTGGCAGCTCCCCGCAACGCGGTGTTGGAAAGCACCTTGTGGGAAGGAGAACGTCGGGTCTTTCTGAATGACGGACAGGTGCGGCGGACCTCGGTCTTCGTCTTTCTCTACCTGGCCCTTTTTGCCGCCGGCGTCCTGATTCTCTGCTCCTGCGGTTTCAGCCTGGAACATTCCCTGTTCGAATTCGCCTCCGCATTGGGAACCGTGGGCCTCAGCATCGGGGTGACCTCACCGGGGATGCCGGAATCGGCGCTGTGGGCCGAAAGCCTGGCCATGTTCCTCGGACGCCTGGAATTCCTGGTCGTCATCGCGAGCCTGTTCAAGCTCGGCGGGGATGCGGGCAACTATTTGACGAAAGAGGCCAAAGGAAGGCGCCATGGGTGATCCACGTAATGCAACGCAACGATACCTGTTCTGCGACGCATCGGACGGCACAGGGACCGCCCGCAGCGGGCTTTGGACCCGGAGTCCCTTGAGTTGCCTGGAGAGAGCCATCGAGGTCGTACCGGAAATGATCCTGATCCGATTCCCCGAGCCGATCGACCCCACCCAGGAGATATACGTGGAGCTGTGCGAGCTACTGAAGCGCAACAGGCGTACGCGGGATTGCGCCGTTGCCGTCCTATTGCCCGGCAAAGACAGAACCTTGATGGACAGGCTGCACTCGGCAGGCGTCGACTATGCCGCAACCGTATCCGGCGACGGGCTGGATGACCGAAAGGTGCTTGATATCCTCGACTCTCTCGGCGAAGGACAACGAGTGGACCATTTCCGGGCCACCCTATGTCCGTACCTGAACAGTGTTGCCCTCGATGAATCCAGGGCCATGACCGTCTGCGGGGCCTATCTGGACCGCATGGTGCTCGGCGGCCGCCGGCTGCACGAATTGTGTGAGACGGAAAACCATGCCGGGTGCGAATACTACCAAAACCCCAGGGTTCGTTCATGACATTCGGTGGCAAGGTTCTCAAGATACATCCCGCCGGGCTCGTCTTGTCCAGCTTTCTCCTGGCGATCTTGACGGGAGCCTCCCTGCTGTCTCTTCCTTGGGCCACCTACCAGGGAACCATTCCCCCGATCGACGCCCTGTTCACGGCCACGTCCGCCGTGTGCGTGACGGGGCTGGCGGTGGTGGATACCGGCGGCTTCTTCACCCTTTTCGGCCAGATTGTGATCCTGGCGCTCATTCAGATCGGCGGACTCGGCGTGATGACCATCTCCGTGTTCTTGTTCCGCTGGATGGGGCGGGGCATCTCCATCCGGCACAGGATGGTCATGCAGGACGTGTTCGCGCACACGCCCCGCGAAGACATCCTCGGCCTGGTCCGAAGCATCATCTACTTTACGCTGACTGCTGAGTTGCTCGGGGCCATCGCGCTGACCATCCAATGGGTCGACGATTTCGGTCTTCGCGACGCTCTCTATCGTGGAGTCTTCCACGCCGTTTCAGCTTTCTGCAACGCGGGTTTTTCCACCTTCTCGGACAGCATGACGAAGTTCGGCGACGGGGTGGCCCTCAACTTGACCGTTTGCGGACTGATCATTGCGGGTGGCCTGGGATTCCCCGTCATCCACGAGCTGCGTTTCTGGCTGACGAAACGGGATGGCAGGCACCCGAGGCTCTCGGTGCAAACCAAAACCGTCTTGTGGACGACGCTCCTGCTCGTTGTCGCCGGAGCGTTGTTATTCGTTCTTTTGGAAAACCCCAACTCGATGCAGGGAACGTCCCTCCAGCACAAGGTGCTGGCCTCGGTATTCCAGTCCGTCACCTGCCGGACGGCGGGCTTCAACACGGTCGACATTGGTTCACTGAAAGACGCCACGCTGGCGTTGATGATCTTCCTCATGTTCTTCGGCGCGTCGCCGGGATCGTGCGGCGGAGGCGTCAAGACAACCACCCTCGCCCTGCTGACGGCGTTCACCTGGAGCCGGATCAAACGGCGTCAACGCGTGAACATGTTCAAGAAGAGCATCCCGCAGGAAACCGTGACCAGGACTATGTCCCTCATGCTCGTGTCCATCGGGATCATAGGGGTCGTTCTGTTCCTGCTCCTTTTAGGAGACACGGCGATCGGTTACGAAGCGAGCACACCGCGCGGCGCCTTCCTGACCTACCTTTTCGAAACCGTGTCGGCGTTCGGAACGGTGGGCCTGTCCATGGGCATCACGCCGCAGCTCAGCACCTGGGGCAAGCTCTGGATAATCCTGATGATGATCGTCGGCCGGGTCGGCGTCCTGACGTTCGCCTACATCGTGGTCGGCGCGGGGACCTCGGGCGGCATTGAATATTCCGAAGAAAACGTGATGGTTGGGTAGGAGATATCGGTTATGAAACGATTTGCGGTTATCGGCCTCGGCAATTTCGGTTTTTACGCGGCGAAGGCATTGTTCGAGGACGGCAACGAGGTCGTTGCCATGGATTCGGACAAGGGGCGGGTCCAGGCCATCGACGCTTTTTCCACCGAGGCGATCGTGATCGACGCCACCAACCGGGAGTCGCTGAAGGCGCTCGGCCTGGAACAGATGGATGGAGTCATCGTCTCCACGGGAACGCGGATCAGCATCAGCATCCTGATCTGCCTGTACCTCAATGAGATCGGCGTGAAGCAGATACTGGTGAAGGCCCTGGACGACGACCACGCCAAGATACTGCGCCGCGTGGGGGCGACCCAGATAATCCATCCGGAACGGGACTCCGCCGTCCGCGTCTCCCGTAGCCTGTCACGGCCTAACATCCTCGACTTCATCCCCCTGGCTGAGGAATACGACCTGGCCCAGGTCGAACCGCCCAGGGAATTCATCAACAAGAATCTCAAGGAATTGAATCTCCGGGCCAAGCACAACGTCCACATCATCGCGATCAAGGAGCGTTCCCCCGAAAACTTCATGCTCGTCCCGCCCGCCGATTTCACCATCAAGTCCGACGACATCTTGATCCTTCTCGGGAAGACCGACGACATCAAGAAGATCAAGGCCTTGAAGCAGGGGTGATGGCTATAAGGAATATCAAGGCACATGAAAGCCTAAATATCAATCGGTTAACCGCAAAGAATACTATCTTCTTGACCTCACTCGGACGTGAAAATATCAACGTTATCAATTCACAATGTAAAGATTATTACCATTGGAGGGAATATATGATCGGCGGATTGGGTGTATGGGAACTATTAATCATTCTCGTGATTGTCATAGTCATCTTCGGTGCCAAGAAGCTACCTGAAATTGGCGGCGGCATCGGCCAAGCCATCAGCAACTTCAAAAAGGCCTCCCGCGAACCCGAAGAGATCGACCTCGCTCCGAAAAACGAGGAAAGGAAGGAAGACGGTACCTAGGTTCTTGACGTTGAAGTTGTTTCGCCCGGCAGTCCAGGCTGCCGGGCTTGTTTTGAATTCATCCGGCTAAAACGTATTTCACTTCATGAAGGCTCATGATTCTGAGCTTGAATAAGATCAGGGCAAGGTTGCCGTAGGCTTGCCATGTAAGTATCTTGATATTTTTATTCGTACTTTCCGCCCCTGGCAAATGGGGGGGGAGGACCCTACAAGACCTTCCTCCCAAAAACTGGCCTGCTTCTGCCCAACGGCCCCAAACTGACTATTTGACAAGCTGTTGCGATATTCACAAGTCTGTTACTCTCACCAACACATTCTTCATGCCAGTATCGTTGTGAGCAGGTAAGCCGTATAACCCAGGTAACAGACCAGCAGTATCGAACCCTCAATGCGGTTGATACGTCCCGGCCCCCGAAATCCGTATCCGAATACGAACAGCAACAATGTGAGTACGGCCATGACCAGCATATCGCGGGTGAAAACCTCCGGCCCAACAGGCATGGGATGAATTGTACCGGCGATCCCCACCACCGCTAGGGTGTTGAACAAATTGGAACCTAGGATATTGCCGAGTGCGATATCATGCTCCCCCTTGCGAGTGGCGATAATCGACGAGGCCAGTTCCGGCAGTGAGGTGCCGACCGCGACAACGGTCAGACCGACAATCAGGTCGCTGACACCGAATCCATGAGCGATCTCCACAGCGCCCCAGACCAGAATGCGGGAACTGGCAATCAATAATGCTAGTCCTACCACCAGCCAGAAGACAGCACGGCGAATGGGCATAGCACGAACGTCCAGTTCCTGCTCCATCTCACTTCCCAGCAAATCCTCTTTCATCCGCAGCCCCTGCCAGATGGTCCAGGCCATCAGCCCACTGAAAACAACCAGAGCACCACGGCATCTAAAAGGGTGATATCACCATCCCAGAGTTGCCAGGCCGCCAGCGCCGTGACCACCGTGAGAATGGGTAGTTCTTTGCGCAGCACCTGCGAATGCACGGCGATGGGACTAATCAAGGCCGTCATCCCCAGGATTAGGGCGATGTTGGTGATATTTGAGCCGTAGGCATTCCCCAACGCAATGCCCGAATTGCCCTGCGAGGCGGATATCGCCGAGACCACTATCTCCGGTGCGGATGTGCCAAACCCGACAATTAACATGCCGATCAACAGTGGCGGCATGCCGAAATGGTGGGCTGTGGTGGCTGCACCCTCCACAAAACGGTCGGCACTCCAGACCAGTAGTGCCAAACCAAAAATGACAGCGATAAAGGCGATAGTCACGTCAGCCTCTTTTTATATCAGACAGTCCGGCGAGGATCTTGATCATCTTCTCTGGAAACGAGACCAGTCCGGTTGGGATTATAAATTGACTTAGGTTAAAGACTCTTCCTGCGATAACAGCTACAAAGAAATCGGTATTGCGATATGGCTGCTGGCCCTTACATTTTTCTCTTGTTTACGCAAGCACGAAATAGTTTTTTTAACCGCAACATAAGGAGACCCATATGTTTTGCTACCAATGTCAGGAGACAGCGAAAAACACAGGCTGCACCGTCAAGGGGATGTGCGGAAAGCCCGAAGAAACAGCCAACCTCCAAGATCTTCTAATTTTTGTCCTGCGGGGCATCGCCGTCTATGGCGCAGGACTCAAGGAATTGGTTAAACCCGACCGGTCCAACGACGATTTCGTGCTTCAGGGGTTGTTCGCCACCATCACCAATGCCAACTGGGATGACGCCCGTTTCGAAGGCATGATTCAAGAAGGTCTGAAACGCCGTGACGCACTCAAGGCAAAGTTCATGGACGCATACAAGGCGAAGCATGGCAAGGACTACGCCGATGCTCTGCCCGATGCGGCGACGTGGAGCGGACCTGCCTCCTCCTTCGCGGAAAAGGCCAAGATGGTCGGCATCCAGGCTACGGCAGACGAAGACGTGCGCTCCCTGCGCGAATTCCTGATCATCGGCCTTAAGGGCGTGGCAGCCTACGCCGAACATGCCGCCGTTCTGGGATACCGCAAACCGGAAATCGCCGACTTCATGCTGGAGGCTCTGGCGTCCACAACGAAGAACCTGTCCGTGGACGAGATGGTCGGCATGGTCATGAAGGCCGGAGAGGTTGCGGTCACGACCATGGCCCTGCTGGACGAGGCCAACACCTCCACATACGGGCATCCGGAAATCTCGGAAGTCAACATTGGCGTTGGACGCAACCCCGGCATCCTCATCAGCGGCCATGATCTCAAGGACATGGAAGAGTTGCTCAAGCAGACCGAGGGAACGGGCGTCGACGTCTACACGCATGGCGAGATGCTCCCCGCCAACTACTACCCGGCTTTCAAGAAGTATGACCACTTCGTAGGCAACTACGGCGGCTCCTGGTGGCATCAGAATACGGAATTCGAGGATTTCAACGGTCCCATTCTGCTGACGACCAACTGCCTTGTGCCCCTGAAGAAAACCAACACATACCTCGACCGTCTCTACACGACTGGTGTCGTGGGCCATGAGGGAGCCACACACATTCCCGAACGTCCTGAAGGCGGAGCCAAGGACTTCTCGGGGCTCGTCGCCCAAGCCAAAAAGTGTTCACCGCCTACGGAACTTGAAAAGGGCACTATTGTCGGCGGTTTCGCGCACCATCAGGTGACCGCGTTGGCCGACAAGGTCGTCGACGCCGTCAAATCCGGTACGATCAAGCGATTCGTGGTCATGGCGGGTTGCGACGGGCGCCAAAAGACCCGTGAGTACTATACGGAAGTCGCGGAAAATCTTCCCAAGGACACGGTCATCCTGACCGCCGGATGCGCCAAGTATCGCTACAACAAGCTGGCTCTCGGGGACATCGGCGGCATCCCGCGCGTCCTTGATGCCGGTCAGTGCAACGACTCCTATTCGCTCGCCGTCATCGCCCTCAAGCTCAAGGAAATATTCGAGCTGGAAGACATCAACGACCTGCCGGTGTCCTACGACATCGCCTGGTACGAACAAAAGGCCGTGGCGGTCCTTCTCGCGCTTCTGTTCCTGGGCGTCAAGGGCATCCGCCTCGGCCCCACGTTGCCTGGATTCCTGTCCCCGAATGTGGCCAAGGTCGTCATCGAGAAGTTCGACCTGAAACCCATCGGAACCGTGCAGGAGGACATCGCAGCTATGATGGCTGGCAAGTAGCACCAACAAACAAGGCCCTGTCGGGAAGATCCTCCGGCAGGGCTTTGATTGTTTATTCTTCAACCAACTTCATGGGGTGCACAAGCCAGCCACAATGGTCACAAATCCGACCTGCATGCCCCCGGCAAGTGTTGCATACGGCTATCGCGTGTAGGTTCTCTTTGATGAGAGCCCGCTTCCCTGTTCATCTAGTAGTTGAGAATCCTGTCCGCCTTTATCATTTCCTCATACAGAAATTTCATGCTGGACAACTTGACGTATTCGCTTTCATCCACCCCGTGGATGCTCAGGCACTTCCCTCAGGCTACCAGCACGCCCTCGCTTAGGGCGAACATCTTCGCCTGTTCGGCGATTGGAAACACCTCCGAATTGCCCGCATACAAGTCAACGGCACCGGCGTTCAGGAACAACGTGACGTCCTCGCCCTCGTTCAACAGGAAGTTGCCGAACCGGACGGCATTCCACTTCACTTCGGGGTCATTGCTGGAAAGCGTAATCAAAATCTGCATGGGGACTCCTTCTATTCTCGTTTGTCCGAGTATAGATTTTTTCCATGCAAAGTTAAACAACAATCGACCTCGCAAATGGTCGATAGCTTTTGCACAGCCGCTTCCCGGTAGTCATGAGCAGTTCCATTTCCACCTTCATTCCGGCAGTAAATATCTCGTGTCACCCAAGTGTCATTTTCAGCGGCAACCATGGTAAATACGGTGAATATGGCGATTTCAACACATTGAAATGACTAAGGTAAGCGACCTTCCGGTTGATTGTTTACGGCCTTTCACGCCGTTAACAGGGGTTCAAATCCCCTTGGGGACGCCAATAAAACAGCTAAAGGCCTTACGCACACCGCGTAAGGCCTTTTTCTTTTCATGTGTCACGCGCAAGCGTCATTTCCCGGGACCAGCCTTCGACCGCATCGGCCAAGGCCGCATCCCGGGCATCCACGGCTCCGGTGGCCTTCTTCTTCCCAAGCCTTGTATGATCCGTGGGGAGGGAGGAATCCCTCCCCTGACCGCCTGAGCGGCGCTTACCGGGACCGGACAACGAGGCGGTACCGGGGGACCTGCAGCAGATCGAAGCCGACGATGACGCATTCCCCCGTTTTACCCAGGAGGGTGTGCACTTTGCTCTCGGAAACCCCGTCCGCAACGACCACATCCTTCCGGATGGCCACCGGCTGCAACCGCTCGCAGACTTCCGCCTTGGACACCCAATTCCCCATGCCATGGTCCGTTGTCGCAAGAAACCGTCTCACCCCTTGGACCAGCTCGATGCTGTCCGGCACCGGAGTCGGGGTCGGATAACAGACCATTCTGGCCTCCGAAAGCAGCCCGTCCCGGTCTGGACTGTCAGGATAGAAACGGAATGAGTTGAGGCCGTGGTTGGCGGCTATGGTTCGGAGCTTGGCCGGTGTGAGCCGGGAGACCGCAATCACGTCCGCGCCCTGGACGGTCTCTTCGCAACTCCCCCACAACTGCCGCTGTTTCTCTGGCGACAACGCCCCGATCTCATTATATATGAAGAGGCTGGTCATGCCGTCCAGCGATGCGTGCTCCGAACCGGGGTAGTAACTGAAGGCTCCTTCCTCTGGGATGTAGTACTTTTCGCAACAGGTCCGAATGTACCACTTGAACACGCCAGTGGCCCTTTCCCGGTCGGACGCCGACATGTCCTTCCACAGATACCGTGTCATCATCCTCAGGCTTTTCAAGCTCTTGAGGTTCCATTCGTGCATCCAGGCCAGGTCGTCATCAGAGGGCGGTGGCTCCGAAAGCGTTTTCAGAGTGGAAGTCAGCAGCGGCCCCACGTACCGCAAGGGAAACTCCTCATGGATGTCGTTGCCCTCCTTGTCCCGAAACGTCTTGATAATGGACGACGTGTTGTTCAGGTCAAGCTTGAGCAGTTTACCGGATGCCGACTTGGGGCCCCACAAACCCGTTTCCGGGTCCTGCGCCGCATAAAACCATTGCAACACGGCATGTTTCCACTCGGGTGAGAAATGATAGAGGCCGTGCTTTTCTATAAGTCTGTCGGCATCGTCGGAACGGGAGTGAACCTCATCCCTGGCCAGGCTGAGGATATCCCTGGCAAGATGGAAGGATGTCTGCGGCATCATCGAGGCAAGATACCCGACCGAGGAAACGTCCTCCAGAAAGGCGACCACTTTTTCCGGCGTGTCGATCCGGTCCAGGTATGCCAGCCGATACTTGAGCCGAACCGGTTTGCCCAGCTGCAGGGACAGTTTCTCAATGTGCTTGAGCACATTCTCGGTAGGGCCGTGATAGACGCACATGGGGTAGGCGTCATTCATGAATGCCCCGGTGCGCGGATTTTGCTGGTTCAGATAGAATTCCAGCTCCTCCTGCACGGAATTGAAGACAGGCAATTTGACCAGCCCCTCCCGTGATTTCAGCTGGCCGTAATATTGGTTGAACAGGCCGACCGCTTCGCCCCACCGCCCCCTGTCCCACAGATAGCTTATGCCCTCCAGCCGGTACTCGAACTCCGACATGACATAATTCTCTTCCTGGAGTTCCCGGTTCAGGCGAAACATCTCCTTCAACCGGGAATTGAACCCGTACACTCCGATGGCGACGAGGATTCCCAGGGTGCAAAACAACAACAGGATGGCCGGGACAAGCCTTCCGGGCGCAACAAGCCTTTTCCAATTCTTTTTTTCCGTCATGACAAATCCTCGCTGATTGAGTTGGACAGTTCCGGCAAATATGACGAAACGGCCAACGCGGAACAACACGCATCGGGGCGAAACAACGGGGTCTGTCTTGAACGGTACGAATTTGTCCCGAACGGTGCGGGTGGGAGCGAAAACCGCCACCGGAACCGGAATTGATACCGTGGGATGTTTCCGAAACCCGATTGGCGAATGTCGTTGCGGACGAGGGCTGAAGGCCATGGCGCTCAGCCGCCCTGCCCCCTCGCGGCAGCAATCGCGGCGGATTAAACGGGGCGCGGCGCTAACCGGCCAATTGGTTTTCCAGGAAGGCCACGACGCTTGGGAAATGATTCCTGCTGATGGGGATCAGGAAGCGGTCGCCGCAGAGTTTGACGAAATACCGCCGGTCCTTCTTGTTCAGTCCGGAGATATGGCCGTGATTGACGGCATGGGAACGGTGGGTTCTCAGGAACATGCCGGGAGGCAATTCCTCCATGATTTCGCCGAGCGTTTTCCGGATGCAGACTTGCTCGTGGCCTTGGTCTTCCAGATAATGAACATCCAGATAATGGCCATGGGCCGTGACGTGGGTGATGGAGAACGGGGCGATCGACTTCGTCATCCCTGAAACGACGATTTGAAAAGGAACGTCGCCCGCTTGCTTACGACCGGTTTCGCCGTCCCGTTGCCGCGCGTCGCCCAATTCCACATTCAATCGCTCGATCAGAGCATCAATCAGCGCATTCTTGTGCTCAAGGCGCAGGAAGACGCCGGCCCCCAGCAGGGCATAGGGAAGATGCCGCCAGTAATAGCGCCAGAACCAGGCCTTCTGAATGTCGTAGATCAGTTCCTTGAGGCAATACAGAATCCCCATGCCCAAGGTATAGACGGCCAGGGACAGCCAAAAGGCATGCCAGTAGCGTGGCTGGAACGATTGCCTCCGCCACTTCAAGGCCAGGATGCCGAGCAGCCAGGCGGCCGCGATGGCGGTACAGAGGGAAAAGGCGACCAGGAAGAATTCGACGATCCCCCTGGCGATCTCGTGAGAGGGGGCCGTGTACTCGAATATCGCAAAGTAAAAGACGGTCAAGATAAAGAAGAACTGCAAGACGAACCTGAGGCAACTCCTATTCACGGATATTTCAGTGCCAAGGAACGACTTGATCCTATTGGTGAGGTCGATAAGCATCTTCATAGGGGGGACTCGAATGCCTGCGTCCATTGTCGCCGACTGCTATCTGACTATCCCGTTGAGCAAGCACAAGTAAATAACAAAAGGACAAGAAGGGAAAGATCACGACGGGCGCACACGCCACCAGAGCCCCATTTTGGCCCGTGGCTCCCGGCCGGGACGCTTTTCTTGAATGTGCTTCGCGGCTCCCGGCCGGGGACAGGCCGCCGGACGACGGCCGGATCGGGCCTTTCCCGGCCGGGCATGCCGACCGCGGCTCATGCAGCGGAAACCCGGCCGCCCCACTCCCCTGATTCCAATGAGTTGCCCCCTTCGCCTCGCAAGCCCCTTGCACATAGTTATTATGCCTATGTAAGCATAATTGTGCGAAATCATTGTACTGTTTTGTTCCTTTGCTTAGAATGCAACCTGCGTCTAGGTTGAAAATGGTCGGAAGCCCGACTGGCCGAGGGAGGGGCTGCGGCAGCATCCATAAGGGGTGCGCGGCAGCCTCCCGGGTCGGATTTTCGATCCCGGGATTCTTCCGGGAAGGACGCAACCCGAGGGAGTGCATGCACAAAATCCAAAACATTCATGTCGGACCGGGACTGCCGGTCCGGCGGTCCTGAGGAGGGCCGCATGGGCGCCGGGTCCGGTTCCATTGGCCACACGCTCGCGGGAGCGCCTCATAGCCGCACGTCCAGTCCACCGTCGGCCGACTCGGTCGGCGTTCCTCACCTTTCCTACTCCCGTCACCCCGCTCGTCCCATCGCCCAGTATTTTCTGCTAACGTCGAAAGCTACCCGCGTCCGCGGGATTCGCCATACCGTCGAGGGAGGAATCGATGTCCGAGTCAACCTGTAACGCCCCGCCATCCGCCCCTGCAGCCGCCTGCGCCCCGTTTTCGGGACTCGGGCAGGCCACGCAGGCGGTCGAAACCGTAGCCCTGTCCTATCGCCCCCGCTGGAAGGAGGTCCCCGCGCCCGCGCGGCCGACCTCCCGACCCGCCGAGGTCTATGGCTACGCCCTGCAATGCCGCCTGTGCCGAGAGACAAGGGCTGGATAACCAACAAAAAAAAGGAGTGGGTATGAACGTCAACAGAAGAAGTTTTCTCAAACTGACCGCCGTGGCCGCCGTGTCATCGGCGTTCGGCGGACTGGGGTTCGAAACCGTGGCCGAGGCAAAGGCCGTGGACCGGATCGCCATGCTCCAGCCCAAATGGAGCAAACAGACCACCTCGGTATGCTGCTACTGCGCCGTGGGTTGCGGCCTGATCGTCAACACCGACCTCAAGACCAAGCGGGCCGTCAACGTCGAGGGCGACCCGGACCATCCCATCAACGAAGGCGCGAACTGCGCCAAGGGCGCGGCCATCTGGCAGCTGGCCGAAAACAAGGAACGCCCGCCCCGGCCCATGTACCGCGCTCCCTACTCCTCCGAGTGGAAGGAGGTCTCCTGGGACTGGGCGCTGGGCGAGATCGCGAAACGGGTCAAGAAGACCCGCGACGAAAGCTTCACCGAAAAGAACGCCAAGGGTCAGGTGGTCAACCGCTGCAACGGGCTGGCCTCCGTCGGTTCGGCGGCCATCGACAACGAGGAGTGCTGGACCTACCAGGCCATGCTCCGCGCGCTCGGCCTGGTCTGGATCGAACACCAGGCGCGCATCTGCCACAGCTCCACCGTGGCGGCCCTAGCCGAGAGCTTCGGCCGCGGGGCCATGACCAACCACTGGAACGACATCGCCAACAGCGACGTCATCCTGGTCATGGGCAGCAACGCCGCCGAGAACCATCCCATCTCCTTCAAGTGGGTGACCAAGGCCATGACCCGAGGGGCCAAGCTCATCCACATCGACCCGCGCTTCACCCGCACCTCGGCCAAGGCCGACCTCTACTGCCAGTTGCGCGCCGGAACCGACATCGCCGTGCTCGGCGGACTGATCAAGTACATCCTGGACAACGACCTGATCCAGCACGACTACGTGGTCAGCCACACCAACGCGACCTTCATCGTGGGCAACGACTTCACCTTCAACGACGGCCTGTTCAGCGGCTACACCAAGAACGGCGACGACGCGGACTACGCAGGCTCCTACGACAAGTCCCAGTGGGCCTTTGAAAAGGACGACCAGGGGCTGCCCAAGAAGGACCCGACCCTCAAGCACCCCCGCTGCGTGTACAATCTGCTCAAGAAGCACTACGCGCGGTACGACGTGGACAAGGTGGTCGCCACATCGGGCATCGACAAGGCGGGCCTGCTTGAATTCTACAAGCTCTTCGCGGCCACGGGCAAACCCGAGAAGGCCGGGACCATCATGTACGCCATGGGCTGGACCCAGCACACCGTGGGCACGCAGTACATCCGGACCATGGCCATGGTCCAGCTGCTGCTCGGCAACATCGGCGTGGCCGGCGGCGGGGTCAACGCCCTGCGCGGCGAGTCCAACGTCCAGGGCTCCACGGACCACTGTCTGCTGTGGCACATCCTGCCCGGCTACCTGGCCACCCCCAACGCGACCCTGAACACCTACGAGAAATACGTCACCACCAAGGCCAAGCCGTATCTGGAAGGGGCCAAGGACCCCAAGAGCGCGGCCTGGTGGCAGTACTATCCCAAGTACATGGCCAGCTTCCTCAAGGCCATGTACCCCGAGGCATCCCTCGACGAGGCCTACGCATGGCTGCCCAAGACCGAGGACGGCGCCACCTACACCTGGCTCCAGCTGTTCGAGCACATGGACAAGAAGGCGTTCACCGGCTTCTTCGCCTGGGGCATGAACCCGGCCTGCGGCGGCGCCAACGCGGGCAAGAACCGCAGGGCCCTGGCCAACCTGGACTGGATGGTCAACGTCAACATCTTCGACAACGAGACCGGCTCCTTCTGGCGCGGCCCGGGCATGGACCCCAAGAAGATCAAGACCGAGGTCTTCTTCCTGCCGTGCTGCGTGTCCATCGAGAAGGAAGGGTCCGTGACCAACTCCGGCCGGTGGATGCAATGGCGCTACCAGGGGCCGACCCCCAGGGGCGAATCCAAGTCCGACGGCCACATCATGACCGAGCTGTTCGAGGCCATCCAAAAGCTCTACGCGGCGGAAGGCGGGGCCTACCCCGAGCCGATCAAGACGCTGGGCATCGAACAGTGGAAAAAGGACGGACAGTACGACTCCAACAACGTGGCCAAGCTCATCAACGGCTACTTCCTCAAGGACGTGACCATCAAGGGCAAGACCTACAAGAAGGGCACCCTGGTGCCGAGCTTCGCGTTCCTCCAGGACGACGGCTCCACCAGCTCGGGCAACTGGCTGTACTGCAACTCCTACACCGAGAGCGGCAACATGGCCGCGCGGCGGAGCACGGAGCAGACCCCGGAGCAGGCCAAGATCGGGCTGTTCCCCAACTGGTCGTGGTGCTGGCCGGTCAACCGGCGGATCATCTACAACCGGGCCTCCTGCGACAACACGGGCAAGCCCTACGCCCCGCAGCGGCCGGTCATCGCCTGGAACGGCGAGAAGTGGATCGGCGACGTGCCCGACGGCGGCTGGGCCCCCGGCACCAAGTACGCCTTCATCATGGAGCCGCACGGCCACGGGCACGTCTTCGGACCGGGTCGGGCGGACGGCCCCTTCCCCGAGCACTACGAGCCCATGGAAACCCTGTTCAAGACGCACCAGTTCTCCAGCCAGCTGAACAACCCGACGGCCCTGCGCTTCACGCACGAGGCCATGGCCGTGGCCGACCCGAAGTACCCGTACGTGGCCACGACCTACCGCGTGACCGACCACTGGCAGACCGGCCTGATGACCCGCCACGTCCCGTGGCTGCTCGAGACCCAGCCGCAGATGTTCGTGGAGATGAGCGAGGAGCTGGCCAAGGAGAAGGGCATTGAGAACGGCGAGAAGGTCATGGTCGAATCCATCCGGGGCAAGGTCTGGGCCATCGCCATCGTGACCAAACGGATGCATCCGCTCACGATCATGGGCAGGACCGTGTACCAGATCGGCATGCCGTGGTGCTTCGGCTGGCAGATGCCCCACGACGGCAGCGGGGGCGACTCGTCCAACCTGCTGACCCCGTCCGTCGGCGACCCGAACACCGGCATCCCCGAAACCAAGGTCTTCGTGGCCAACGTCCACAAGATGTAAGGAGAACGCAATGAACGGTAAATCATTCCTGGTCGACCTGACCCGCTGCACCGCGTGCCGGGGCTGTCAGGTCGCCTGCAAGCAATGGAAGAAGCTCCCGGCCGAGAAGACCACCAACTGGGGCTCGTACCAGAACCCCAAGGACCTGTCCTCCAAGACCATCCGGCTCGTCCGCTTCTCCGAGGTCGTGGACAACGGCACCCTTCGCTGGCTGTTCTTCCCGGAACAGTGCCGCCACTGCGTGGACGCCCCCTGCTCCACGGTGCCCAACAACCCCAAGGCGATCATCCATGATCCGGAGACCGGGGCCGTGGTCTACACCGAGCTGACGGCCAAGGAGGACGGCGAGGCCATCCGCATGGCCTGCCCCTACGACATCCCCAGGATCGACCCCGAGACCAAGGTCGTGAACAAGTGCGACATGTGCATCGACCGCGTCCGGGCGGGCAAGCTCCCGGCCTGCGTCCAGGCCTGCCCCACCGGGACCATGAACTTCGGCGACCGCGAGGACATGCTCAAGCTGGCCCAGGAGCGGCTGGCCGCGGCCAAGGTGAAGTTCCCCAAGGCCGAACTGGTCGACCCGGACGAGACCCGCGTCATCTTCCTGGCCGCCGTGGACCCGGCGAGCTACTATGAATACCTGTCGTCCGACGCCTCCGACGTCATGCCTGACTCGCTGACCAGGAAGCAGTTCCTGGCCAAGCTCGGCAAGCCGATCCGGAGCATGAACTCCTAGAAAACCCCCGTGCCCCCTCAAGGGGGCGTGGAACCCTCAGTACCGTCGGCCCGGCCTCACCAGCCGGGCCGACACTTTTTTTGGGGCGGACAGGGAGCGGCAGACCTCCCTACTCGCCGAGAGCCTGCCGCAGGGCGGCCACGTCGCCCATCAGCAGGTGCAGGTCGCGCTTGATGCGTTCCTCGGGCCAGTCCCACCACCGGAGCTTTTCCAGCAGCGCGACGTCCTCGTCCGGGAACCGCCGCTTGACCTGTTTTGCCGGGGCCCCGGCCACCACGGCGTAGGCGGGCACGTCGCGGGTGACGATGGACCGGGAGCCGATCCTGGCCCCGTCGCCGATGGTCACGCCCGCCATGATCAGCGCCTCGAAGCCGATCCAGACGTCGTTGCCGATGACGATGTCGCCCTTGTTGTCCCAGCTGTCGGCGATGTGGAGCTCGTGCTCCCAAAGCTCGCCGAAGATGGCGAAGGGATAGTTGACGCAGGAGGCCTGCCTGTGGTTGCCGCCGTTGAACAGGAACTTGGCCCCGTGGGCGATGGAGCAGAACTTCCCGATGACCAGTTTGTCGTTGTTCACGGGGTAGTGGTAGAGAACGTTCCGCTCCTGAAACCGCAGCGGGTCCTCGAAATCGTGGTAGTAGGTATATTCGCCCACCTCGATGTTCGGCTTGGTGACCGCTTCCCGCAGGTGGCAGGTATTCTTGTCCCCGGACCGGGGAAATATCGGAAGGCTCATGGCGTTTTCCTCTGTTTCGGGCGGGCCGGAGGGGTTCACCCGATGTTCATGGATGATTGAATGGCTATTCGTCCGGCGGGTTATAGGCCATCCGCAAAGTTGGTGTCAAAATATGAATGGATATGGAAACGTACGGCGCGATTTGCGCAAGGGGACGGCGCGGGAGCCCGTTCCCATTTGCCACAACGGCTGCAGGACGGTACCGTGTCGGCACTGTTGAAACGGCTATGCAAGCGAACCGGGAGGTCTGGTGAATCGCATCGAGCGGCTGCAGGGGCTGATCCTCTATCTGCAATCCAGGCACTATGCCACGGCGGCGGACATGGCCGACCACTTCGGCCTGAGCGTGCGGACCATCTACCGCGACCTCAAGGCCCTGGGGGAGGTGGGGGTGCCGATCCTGGCCGAGTCGGGCGTGGGCTACTCCCTGATGAAGGGGTACAGCCTGCCGCCCGTGAACTTCACCAAGGCCGAGGCCTTCGCCCTGGTCACCGGCGGCCTGCTCCTGCAACGCCATGCGGCCCCGGACTTCCGTCGGCACATGGAAACGGCCCTGCGGAAAATCAAGGCCGCCCTGCCCGCCGCCGAGCGGGCGGAGACGGACCGGATCGAGCGCAGCATGGCCAGCATCGCCCAGGCCGTCGTCCCGGAACAGGCCGACCTGTCGCTCATCCAGCGGGCCCTGGGCACGCGCCGGGTCCTGCGCTTCCGATATCAGGGGTACGGCAAGGCCGAGGCCGAGACGCGCGAGGTCGAGCCGCGCGGCCTGCTCTACTACCTCGGCCGCTGGCACCTCATCGCCTGGTGCCGGTTGCGCGAGGGGATCAGGGATTTCCGCACCGACCGGATGCGCGACCTGGAGATCCTGCCCCAGGGGTTCACGTCCGCCGAGGAATTCGACCCGGCCGCCTACGTGCGCGAGCACATGCCCGCCGCAGACCTGCCGGTGCGCGTGCGGTTCGATGAGGACGCCCTGGACAGGGCCAGGCGGGAATGGTGGATGGGGCTGGTGGAGGAGCGGACCGAGGCCGACGGCGGCGAGCTGACCCTGCGCACCCCGGACCTCGAGACCGTCGCCTCCTGGCTGCTCTCCTTCGGCGCTTCGGCCACCGTGCTCGACCCGCCCCGGCTGCGCCGGATGCTGGCCGAGCGGGCGGAGGCCGCCGCCGTGCACCATCGCCGCACGCCCTGACCGGCCCGGCGGCCGTACCTAGCGCGTGAACACGATCTTGCCGCGCGTGCGCCCTTCGACCATGGCCCTGACGCCCTCTTCGGCCCGCTCCATGGGGAGCACGTCGCCGATGGCCGGGACGATGGACGCCCCCACCACCAGCCCCAGCAGGTCGCGCATCTCCTCTAAAGTGCCCATGATGGTCCCGGCGACGGTCAGCTGGTTGACGATCACCGGAAGCAGGTCCATCTCCACGTTCTGCCCGGTGGTCACGCCCATGGCGACCACGGTGCCGCCGCGTTTGACCGACGCGAGCGTATGCGCCCAGGTGGCCTTGCCCACGCTGTCGAAGACCGCGTCCACCTTGCGCGGCAGGGTCTCGCCGGACAGGAACCCCCGATGCGCCCCGAGCCCGGCGGCCAGGTCCAGGCCGCGAGCGTCGCGGCTGGTCGCCCAGACCTCCATGCCCGAGGCGCGGCCGAGCTGGATCAGGGCCGTGGACACGCCGCCCGTGGCCCCCTGAACCAGCATGGTCTGCCCCGGACGCAGGCCGGACTTGGTGACCAGCATGCGGTAGGCCGTGAGCCAGGCCGTGCCCATGACCGAGGCATGGAGCGGCGACAGCCCGTCGGGCAGCGGCAGCGCGTTGCGCCGGGGCACAACCACGTAATCGGCGAAGGTCCCCTGTGCCTTCTCGCTGAGCACGTGCCAGCCGGGGTCCAGGGTCTCGTCGCCCGTGCGGTCCGGGCCGGTGATCAGCGGGTAGAGCACCACCGGGGTGCCGTCGTCCAGCACGCCCGATGCGTCGTTGCCCAGGATCATGGGAAAGGGGATGGGGGTGTCCTGGCCGGTGATGCCGCGCAGGGTGAAGATGTCGTGCCGGTTCAGACTGGCGTGGGTCACGCGCACCCGGACCCAGCCGTCGGGGACCACGGGCTCTGGCCGCTCCCCGACCACCAGGGCCGCCAGCGGGTTCCCGTTGTCGGGCTTCTCACAATAGACTGCGAACATGTCGTTATCCTCCTGTTGAATTGCCCCCATCCTACGCCCCGCTACTGACAAGGGTATGTCAGCAGGCGGGCGGAACGGCAGGCTGACATACAGCTGTCAGCCGTCCGGCCTATCCATGGAGACACGGAGGCAATGACGCCGCCGCAAACCAAGGAGAAACGCCATGATGAATCTGCCCCCCGCCGTGAAGGCCTATTTCGACGCCGCAAACCACCAGGATCACGAGGCCCTGCTCGCCTGCTTCACGCCCGACGCGGAGGTCGAGGACGAGAACAACCGGTATGTCGGGCGCGCGGCCATCCGCGCCTGGAAGGAGGAAAGCTTCGCCAAGTACCGTCCGGTCCAGGAGCCGCGTTCCGCGAAGACGGACGGCGCCGTGGTCTCGGTGGTCACCACCGTGTCCGGGAACTTTCCCGGCAGCCCGGTGGACCTGCTGCACGAATTCACCCTTGAAGGGGATGCCGTCGCCCGGCTGAACATCACCCTGGCCTAGGGGCCCCGGCGACGTCCTCAACGGGGTGCCCGGCTAGTGATTCTTGATGAACATCAGCCCGATGAGCGCGGCCAGGAGCACGGTCCAGACGAGGGCCGCCCGCAGGGTGGCCTTCTTGGCGCGCTCCTTTTCGTACCAGGACAGGGGGCGGATGCCCTGGACCAGGAAGGTGCCGACACCGGCCAGGTTGAGACAGATGATGTTGGCCGCGAAGAGCAGGCCCGCGCCGCCCGCCTCAGGCAGGAGCCCCGCGCCCAGGAACAGGCCGCCGGCGATGAGCGGCGGGAGCAGGGACAGGGCGACCATGACCCCGACCAGGGAGGTGGGCACGCCCAGGGTGACGGTGATGATCCCGGCCGCGCCCGAGACCATGGCCAGGATGATGTCGGAATAGGAGGTCATGCTGCGCACGGACAGTTCGTGGGTCATCTCGGGTATGCCCATGAGCAGTCCGGCCCCGGCGGACAGGGCAAAACACAGGAGGACGCCCGCGGTCAGGGTCTTGAGCGCCTCCCGGGTGAGCTTGACGTCGCCCAGGGTGGTGGCCAGGGAAAGGCCCACGTTGGGGCCGAGCAGCGGGGCCAGGACCATGGCCCCGATGATGATGGCCACGTTGTCGCGCAACAGCCCGATGATGCCCACCAGGGAGGAGAACAGGACGAGCATGACGTAGTGCTTGGAGAGCAGGGTCGTGTCCAGGACGTCGGCGTAGAGTTCCTCGCGGCTGATGGCCGCCTGGCCGCCATTTCCCTCCTCGTCGGAGGGGGCGGATTCCTGCTCCTCCTCCTTGGCCAGCTTGTCCAGCCTGGGCAGGGTGGCCTCGGCGGGATAGACCACGATGCGGTACTTGTCGGTCCAGGCGAAGCGTTCCTCCAGTTCGTCCATGACGTTGGCGGTCTCGGCCACGTCCAGGACCACGCGGAAGGCCAGGGACTCGCCGTCGTCCAGCGGCGAGGCCCAGAACACGTAGCCCGCGTCGGACTGACGCTCCTCAAGGGATTTCTTGACCTCGTCCTTGTCCGAGCGGGGCGTGACGATTTCGATAACGCGCAATGCCATGGTGTCGACCTCGTATTGTTCCGATAGCACGGGCAATACCACAGCGCGCACCCGGAGTACATGCGCAAACGCCCTCTCCCGCCACGCTCCACCGAGCCCGCCTGGATCAAGGCGCAACAGCTCTCATCACCACGCCCGCGCACCCCGCGAAGCGGCACCAAAAAGTTTAGGAAAAGGAGGGGATGGGGGTCCGGGGGAAGGGGAGGAAAGAACCCTTTTCAAAGGGTTTTTCC